>CADBNJ010000349.1 GCA_902795955.1 Oscillospiraceae bacterium | reverse complement strand
CTTGCGGACTTCCGCAGGAAGCGTCAACATATCTGACCGTTTGCAGACAGTTGCATTAGCTTCCGAGGACTGAAGCAAGGAGAGGTTCTGTGAACCCTGGTGCGGACGACAGGACTTGAACCTGCACACCGGAGGCACCAGAACCTAAATCTGGCGTGTCTGCCAATTTCACCACGTCCGCGTTTATCAGGCGAGCTTAATTATACATCAGATCGCGATAACATTAAACTCCCTGAGGAAAACAAATACCATGTAGCCGGCGTACATCAGGAGCATGCACGCACCTTCGGCACGGTTGACTTTCCTGCCGGTAAGGGCGAATACGAAGCTCACGACGGTAATGCCGAGACAGATCAATGCGTCCGTCACATTCTCGCGCAGGAGTGCCAGAGGCGATATCGTTCCCGCTATACCCAATACGAACAAGATGTTGAACAGGTTGGATCCGATGATGTTGCCGAGGGCGATGGAGTTCTCGCCTTTCTTGTAGGCCACGAGCGATGTGACAAGCTCCGGCAGCGATGTTCCGAGGGCTACGATCGTAAGACCGATGACAGTGTCGGAGATGCCGAACAGTTTCGCGAAGAATGTGCACGATGATACGATACCCTGAGAGCTGAGATAGATGGCTGCCACTGCAATAATGATGACAAACACACGCAGGAGCGCACCCACTCCCGTTCTCGGTTTGGAGGGCTCGGGAATATCATCGTTATTGTCGCTGCTCTTGCCGTGTTTGGATCTTATGATCAGGAACACGCAATATGCAACGATGCATGTCACATATATTATTCCCTCGATGCGTGTGAACTGCAGGTTCCAGCAGCTGAATACGAGCAATCCGCTGAACAGTATGCAGATCGGAAAATCCAGTTTGAGCAGGTCCTTTGGTGCTGCGATGGTGCCTATGAGAGCTGACAATCCGACCACAACCAGGAGGTTGAATACGTTCGATCCCACGACATTCGAGATCGACAACGAATTATTGCCCGCCATTGACGATACGATCGATACGCCCGCTTCGGGACAGCTTGTTCCGAACGCAACTATCGTAAGGCCGATGATGAGCGACGGAACGCCCAGAAATGCCGCGATGTAAGACGCAGCGTCGACCATGAAATCCGCACCTTTTATCAGCACGATAAAACAGATTATCAACAATCCGAGATTAAGTAATATATCCATCAATAATCAATCCTCATCAAGCTTAAGGACGCTCATGAACGCCTCCTGAGGCACCTGAACGGACCCTACCTGACGCATCCTCTTCTTACCTTCCTTCTGCTTCTCCAGCAGCTTCTTCTTACGTGAGATATCACCGCCGTAACACTTTGCAGTTACGTCCTTGCGGTAGGCTCTGATCGTCTCGCGCGCGATGATCTTGCCTCCGATCGCAGCCTGAACGGGAACCTCAAACTGCTGTCTCGGGATATTCTCCTTGAGCTTCTCGCACATCCTTCTTCCGCGCGCATATGCCTTATCCGTGTGAACGATGAAGGACAGTGCATCAACCACATCGCCGTTGAGCAGGATGTCAAGCTTGACGAGCTTGCTCCTGTCATAGCCTGCAGGCTCATAATCCAGAGAAGCATAGCCCTTTGTTCTGGACTTCAGTGCATCGTAGAAATCGTAGATTATCTCATTGAGCGGCATCCTGTAGTGAAGCATGACACGCTTATCGTCTAGATACTTCATGTCAACATACTCGCCGCGCCTGTCCTGACACAGCTCCATGATGTTGCCGACATAATCCTTGGGAAGCATTATCGTTGCCTTGACCATCGGTTCTTCCATGTAATCGATCTCGGACACATCCGGCATATTGGTCGGGTTGTCACACTCTATACATGTTCCGTCAGTCTTATATACCTTATAGACAACTGACGGGGCAGTCGATATCAGATCGAGATTGAATTCCCTCTCCAGTCTCTCCTGAATAACCTCATAATGCAGAAGTCCCAGGAATCCGCATCTGAATCCGAATCCCAACGCTGCCGATGTCTCCGCCTCGAAAGACAGTGCCGCATCGTTAAGCCTCAGCTTCTCTAATGCATCTCTCAGATCACCGTACCTCGCACCGTCAACGGGATACAATCCGCAGAATACCATCTGCTGTATTCCCTTGTAGCCTATGAGAGGTTCCGAGGCCGGTTCATCAGCCAGCGTGATCGTGTCGCCGGGAGCCGTATCTCTTACATTCTTGATGGATGCACAGATGTAACCTACTTCTCCTGCAAGCAGTTCGTTAAGAGGCGTATATCCGCCCGGGAAGAACGCGCCTAATTCAGTAATTGTGAATTCCGCACCCGTGTGCATCATCCTTATCCTGTCCCCCATCTTAACGCGTCCCTCAGACACTCTGCATGATACGATAACGCCCTTGTAAGGGTCATACTTGGAGTCAAACACGAGAGCTCTCAAAGGCTTATCCGTATCTCCTGAAGGTGCAGGGAGATACTTGACTATCCCTTCGAGCACTTCGTCGATATTGATGTCATTCTTTGCAGAAATGCACGGAGCATAGGATGCATCGATCCCGATGTCATCTTCTATCTCCTTGCGGATCTCTTCGGGGCGTGCCGATGGCAGGTCTATCTTGTTTATGACCGGCAACACTTCAAGATCGGCGTCTACGGCAAGGTACACGTTGGCAAGAGTCTGCGCTTCAACGCCCTGAGCCGCATCAACGACGAGTATCGCGCCGTCACAGGCTGCCAGCGATCTTGAGACCTCGTAATTGAAGTCAACGTGACCGGGGGTGTCGATGAGATTCATCGTGTAGGTGTTGCCGTCGGATGCCTTGTAATGCATCCTTACGGCCTGTGATTTGATAGTGATCCCGCGCTCGCGCTCGATGTCCATGTTGTCAAGGACCTGGGATGTCATTTCGCGCTTATCGAGAACACCTGTGTGTTCGATGAGACGGTCAGCCAGCGTTGACTTACCGTGGTCGATGTGCGCGATAATACAGAAGTTTCTTATTAGTTCTTGTCTTTCCATTATTACCTTATTCTTACAGAAGTCTTATCTTGTTGAAAGGGAACAGCCTTATGAATGCAATGCCTTTGATCCTCTTTGTGGTAAAGGGTCCCAATGTCCTGCTGTCATTGCTGTCAGGGCGGTTATCACCCATGCAGTAATACTCGTCATCGGAGAGAGTGACCTCATTATATCCCTTGGCCTTGCCCCAGGGTCTGACTTCGGTCTTAAGGCCTTCGGGGAGATAGCTCTCCTGAAGTACGGTGAATTCATCGGAACCCTTGGCCTTGATGTAAACATTGCCGTCTGCGATCCTTACCGTCTCTCCGGGAAGTCCCACCACGCGCTTGATCAGATACTCGTCGCGGTCGTAACCTTCCATGTCCTTACCGTCAAGGATGACGATATCACCTCTTTTGTAGCTCTTGAAGTACGTGGCTATCTTCTGGGTGAAGACAACGTCTCCTGAATGAAGCGTGGGATACATCGAATTACCGTAAACATCATCTCTCTGAACAACAAAGACCACGAGAAGGACACCGGCGATAATGCCGATACATATCGTCTTGAGCCAGTCCAGGATCTCTTCAGCTACAGTCCTCTTCCCTGCCACCTTCCTGTTCTTCCGGCGTCTTCTCTCCAGCTCGGGGTAGCGGTTCTCCTCCGTCTCTTCCTCAGCCTCATGAACGAGCATCGCATTATGCTCGGCTGCCTTGACTGCAGCATTAGCGGCTTCCTCATCGTAGGAGATCTCTTCGAGTTCCGGAACTATCTCCTCAGGGTATATGCTGTCCTGAGAATGGCCGTAATCCCGGTCAAGCTCATCATCCGGGAACCCGTCATTACCCAGAAGGTCGTCTAGATCATTATTGTAATTACCGCTCATAACCAGTTAATTCTCCTCATCCTGTACAACAATGCTGATCCCAAGTTCCTCAAGCTGTTTGTCCGTTACATATCCGGGCGCATCCATCATGATGTCCTGGGCATTCTTGTTCATGGGGAACGGGATTACCTCACGGATCGTCTCT
>CADBNJ010000348.1 GCA_902795955.1 Oscillospiraceae bacterium | reverse complement strand
GTCCTATATTTGCTTCGTTAACTCTTCTTGTGATCTCCTGCTCCATGTCAGACTGAACATCATAAGATCCGTCAACCTGCGCTTGAAGCATCAGAGAAGCCGCTTCATAATGGCTTCTTCCGACTCCGACTGCAAGTGTACACGGTGAACAGCCGAGCTGTGACACTCCTTCCGTTGCCCACTTGACTATCTCATCTATTACTACCTGAGTATTATGCTTATGGAACACTCTGTATGTTTTGGCCCTAATTGCAGGGCCGCCTCCGAACATAAGAATATGAAGACGGATCACGTCATCACTGCATCTTCTGATAAGCACGGGAGCAGGCTCAACACCTGCGCTGTCAGGATCGAGTCCGCCTGACTGGTCGATCCTGTGACTGTCGTCGCCCATGATACCCATGGGACGCCCCGGAAGGAGTCTCAATCCCTCTGCAACGCCCTGCTTTATGGCATCAAGCATCTTACCTGTGACTGCACAATTCTCACCGACTTCAAGAACGAGATGCGGAATACCGGTATCGTCACACAAGGGACCTCTGTTCTTCTGAGCAGCCTCGGCATTGTCAAGAACGGTCTGGAGAACCCACCTTGCCTTGGGATTGTCCTCGGCTTCGATAGCCCTTCTGTATGCATTCTTCTTATCTTCTCTGAATGTAGAGCCTGCTGTCACCAGAGTATCTCTAACCAGAGCAACGATCTCATCATATGATCTAGTCATAAATACTCCTTCCGTGCGCAGCTGCTATTATTGCCGGATATCTGTCAACCTTGATCAGGTGAAGCGCCTCCATACCGAGTTCCGGGAAAGCAACAACCTTGCGTTCGCTTGTCTTGGACTCAAGGAGTGCGGTAACAGGAGGGATCACAGCATAAACCGAATTGTGCTTATCAAGAGCTTCTATTGTCTCTTTGTGAAGAGCACCTTTCCCCAGATGGATCTTGATCCCTGCTGCACTCAGCGGCTCAATGGAACTCTCTATCTCAAGCTTGTTGGAGCTTGTAGGACCTACGCCTGCAGGACTTACGGCCGTATGGAATATAACCTGTCCATGGAGATCCACCCCGAGAGAATCAACAGTTCCATCCTCTATCATCTTCAGGACCTTCGGGAGAACGGCATCACGGCCGCAGAGGATGTAGCCGGAGATCTCGACTGTGTCTCCGACATTAAGGGAATCTATGATTTCTTCACTTACCGGTGTAACTAACTCAATCATTATCTTACTCCGCTGTTTTCTTTTTTTTACCAAATCTGCGGGCGAATATATCTTTGACAAAACCAAGTGTCTTGACCTTGAATAACAGAGACAGACCTAGATATATTCCGCCAAATACACACGCGCTCAGGACAAGAGATACGTATACATTAAGATCCATCAGATAGTCGAACAGTACGAACGGGATACCACAGGCGACTGCAGATAAGAGCAGGATCTTTATGTACTCTGACAGGATTGACTTATAACCTAACTTAATGAATTTCCTGAGGAACAGGAAACGTATTCCGAGGCTTATAACAGCTGATATGGATGTGGCGAAAGCCAATCCTGCAACACCCCAGAAATTGATAAAGAGAAAATCAAAACCGACATTCAGGATTATTCCGATCAAACTTATAAACATCGTTATCTTCGTATCCCCATAGCCATAGAACACGTTCGTGACCGTTGTCGAGACACCGAGGAACAACATACCGAGACAATATCCCATAAACACACCTGCGGTCAGGTATGTTGCTTTATCATCAAATGCACCACGCTGGAAAGCAACAGCTACAAGTTCATTAGCAAATACCATGCAAAAACAACTGATGGGAACAATGATAAATCCGAGTGCCGACACAACATTAGTAAGCAGTTCTCTTAGCTTATCGGTCTTTTTCTGCGCGATGTACTGTATCATCGTAGGATATACTGCGGTTCCTATGGCTGTGGATATCATCCCGCTGAAGACATTCATAAGTTTATGCCCGTAATTAAGACATGAGACGGATCCGCTGGCAGCACTTGAAGCAACGATCTTATCGACCAACCCGTTGATGTGGCTGATAGCGGCAGTAACTGCAACTGAAGGCAGTCCCTTGATCATGGGAACGATATCCTTGTCTCTGAAATGGAAATCCGGCTTGAACTTCCACTTCCAGTTAATGAACGGGAGCTGGATAAGAACTCTGAAGATACTTCCCACTATCATAGCCGTTACAGCGGCATATATACCAAAGAAGCGGTAGCAGACGAATATGTAGACTATCTTGGATGCATGCGTTCCGATCTCACGAATCTGACTGCCCAGGAACTTCTCGCGGCTCTGGAGCATCGCTCCTATGACTGAAGCAGAAGCCATCACCAGATATGCCGGAGCTGATATACGCAGATACTCGGCAGTCATGATTTTCTTATCAGGATCAAAACCGGGACCCATTACAGTTACAAGGAGATCGGCACAAACGATCATAAACAGAACAAGTGCCACTGACAGTACAAAGAACAGAGTAATCGCTATATTGGCGATGCGTTCTGCAATACCATACTCCTTCTCAACGAGCTTTTTCTTATATATCGGAAGGAAAACCTTCCAGATACCGAGATCAAGGATAGGATAGAGAATTCCGAAGATACTTGTTGTCAGATATATGGCATCCGACTCATCGGATGCGCCGAGATAATATGCCAGAATCGCTTCCCAGGCATACGACAGAACCTTGGCAACAATTGAACATGCCAGAATTATGGTTACATTTTTTACAACTTTATTGCTCATATATCATTGCATG
>CADBNJ010000347.1 GCA_902795955.1 Oscillospiraceae bacterium | reverse complement strand
GCCTACGCAGTATACTGCTCAATCTACGCCGCAAGGATTGAGCTTTACTCTGCCTGCGCCCGGCAACAGATTTGCTCGCTACAGTCCTCGGTTTGCCGCTCGCATTTTGCATTAAGTAAAACTTGAGGGTATCCGGCCCGGCGCCAAACCTGCGGAAGTCCGCTCGCAAACTGTTGCGGGCTTCACTGCTCAATCTACGCCGCAAACATTGAGCTCTACTCTTCTCTCATACACACTCGGCGGCACTTTTCCGTTTTTCTGATCATCTATGCAAAATCTGTTCTTTTGGCACCGATATACAGGCAAAAATGTGGTACAATTCACTCTATGATAAAGGCACACAAAAAGAAAAGAATCAGACAAAGAACAATATGGCCCTACATTCAGTCAATTCCTGAGATAATTGTCTATGAGATCGTGTCCAAATTGATCCTTCTGGCTCTTGTCTTTATCCTGAAGAAGATACTGATGGCTCTGGTACTGATGACAGGACGCGTTGCTGTCACGAGCGGAGACTTCGGGTTTATGTTCAAATCGCCCTGGGGGTGGCTTGCGATCATTATCACCCTCGTGATGTTCGGCGTCTATGTTGCCTTTGACATCAACATACTCCTCAATTACTGCGGAGAGAAGGCGCTCGGGAGACCGGCGCGTCTGATGAAGCTGATACCTGAATCTATAATTGAGTCCAAACTGTTCTTTACTCCGGGCGGTCTCGTCGTTCTTCTGTATTCCGTGCTGATCACGCCTACCGTCGGGATCGGGCTTTCGATATCGCTCACGAAGAATCTTTATGTCCCCAACTTTGTTTCTTCGGTCATCAGGTCCAACATCTTCTACAACTCCATGTACACCGTTTTCCAGATATTGATGATCGTGTTAGGCGTGCTTGGAATGTTCACGATACCCGGGATGGTCATCGACCATATCACGGCGGCAAAATCATTCAGGAAATCGGTCGGCATTGTCGTTCATAACTTCAAGGATCTAGTCAAGAACATCCTGATGTTCGTTCTAAAGTACGCACTGATCTCTATTCTTATTATGCTGGCACTGGCGATCCTGCCGGCCATCTTTATTATGGCCGGTTCGGCGGCGAACAGCGGTCTCGAGAGATTCGGAGCTATATCTTTCGCTCTGGCAGCGTTCGGATGGGTATTGGCGTCTTCCACTTTGTTCCTGCCGCTGTTCATCCTCAAGCTGACGCAGCTCTACTACAAATACACGATGGGAACTGAATCGGCCTTGAAGAGCGAACCCACTAGTTACATACGCAAATTCATTATCGCAGGTGTCTCGTGCTATCTGTTTCTGTGGTCATTTACCGGGTTTGTCGACATATTCTTCGATGACTTTTTTCCTTCAACCGTGTCGTCATTGGTCATAGGTCACAGAGGTGCGGGCAATGAAGGCAGCGAGAATACGGTGGGAGGCATCCGCAAAGCGATCGAACTCAATTGTTTCGGCGCGGAGATCGATATCCAGCGTACCGCCGACGGTTACTATGTTCTGAACCACGACAAGACTTTCGGCAGGGTTACGGGAGTTGACAAAGCCCCCGGCGACCTTACTCTGGAGGAGATCAGGAAGCTCGAGATCAAGGATGCACCGGGTGAGAGGATCCCGACGATAGACGAGGTTCTTGACGTTACACTTGATAATATCGTGCTGTTCATCGAGCTCAAGGGGGCTTCCGCAGATATTCAGATGTGTGAGGACATCGTAGCCAAGATCAAGGAACGCGGCCTGCTCGATTTCTGCGTCATCATATCACTCAAATACGATCTGATCGACTATATCGAGACAAAGTATCCGGAAGTACAGACCGGCTATCTCGCCTTTATCTCGCTCGGCAAGACTGCCGAACTGAACTGTGATTACCTCGGTCTTGAGGAACAGGCTGCAACGTCTGAAGTCATAGACGCAGCACATGCGAACGGACGCAGGATAATGGTATGGACACCTAACTCTGCAGGTTCACAGCGCAGGTTCCTCCTCAGCGACGCTGACGCGCTCATAACAGATAATATGAGCCAGGCCTATTCTCTCATGGATGAACTGTCAGCCAGAGATTACCTCTCGATAATGGCCGATAAACTGCTGAACGAGATTTCTTAACTGCGCGGATCGATCTGCAGCATACTCATCTTAAAATGATCTACTCTTCCGGATAAGTTATCCCGTTGATCTTGAACCAGTTCGTAAATGTGGATTCCTTGAGCTTCGTCATAACAACGCCGTACTTGGTTCCCTTGGCCTCGATCACATATCCGCCTCCGATATAGATTCCGACATGACCTTTTTTCCACACGCCAAGACCCGGGATCTCAGGCATAGTCTTGATATCGCCCTTGACCGCTGCACTGTTATACTGGGTGTTGGCACCTATATCCGGCGCACCGCCGAATCCATAGATAACTTCCTGCCTGTCAGGGTCGTACCACTGATATCCCTTGATAAGTCCGTTACAGTCTACAACGCGTCTGCCTATGTAATTCTTGCGGATGTAATCATAGTAATTGGCAACATTATCCGGATACTGGATACACAGCCTTCCGAAATAATCAGGCGTAAGCATCCTTCCGTAACCGCCCCAGACATACCCCCACTTCATCTTGTAAGCATTCTTTGCCCACTCCACCAGACCTGTATTCGTCTTGGCATAAGGATCTGTGAGGACCGTATTATTGAGGGTCTTCGTATCCTTCTCTTCGGATACAAACACACCGTTCTCATCGAAAAGGAACTTATTCCCGCCTATCGTGTACTCTCCGCCCC
Source organism: Oscillospiraceae bacterium (assembly GCA_902795955.1). Lineage (GTDB taxonomy): Bacteria > Bacillota > Clostridia > Saccharofermentanales > Saccharofermentanaceae > Saccharofermentans. The sequence continues at coordinate 338 of CADBNJ010000347.1, read as the reverse complement.
TGTATGCTTCTCCGCTGCCCTTGAGATAATACCAGTTCCCGGAAGCATCAGAGCGCCATCCGCTCTTCAGCATCGCACCGCCCGCAGAGAAAACATACACTTCCCCGTCTATCCGGTTAACATCGACCGCGGTAAGGCGCGTGTCTTCGAAGAAGTAATACCAGACATTATCGATCTTATTCCAGCCGGTAAGGGCACCGTTCTCAGTAAAATAATAATAAGCACCCGGATCAGTCTTCTGCCATCCCGTCATCAGTTCTCCCGATGACTTGAAGTTATATAGCTTGCCGCCGATCTCATTGATGCCCGTAACCATCGAGCTGCCGGCGTCAAAGTAG
>CADBNJ010000346.1 GCA_902795955.1 Oscillospiraceae bacterium | reverse complement strand
CGCAATGTGACCTTCGGGTATTCGAGGCTCGACAAGCCGCTGATAGAGGATTTCTCGATGAAGATGAAGCCCGGAAGCAGGGTTGCTTTCGTCGGGTCATCAGGGTGCGGCAAATCGACATTATCCAAGCTCATCTCGGGACTGTACCAGCCGTGGAGCGGAGAGATACTTTTTGACGGCAGGAAAGCCAGTGACATCGACCGTACCGTATTCACAAGTTCGGTCGCCGTTGTAGATCAGGATATCATCCTGTTTGAGGACACGATCGAGCAGAACATACGTCTTTGGAATGACTCCATCGAGGATTTCGAGGTGATCCTTGCAGCGAGGGATGCGCAGATCTATGACGATATCATGGCGCGCGAGGGCGGGTTCGAAGGCAGGCTCACGGAGGGCGGCAACGACCTGTCAGGCGGTCAGCGCCAGAGGCTTGAGATCGCCAGAGTGCTCGCCACGGATCCAAGCATCATCATACTGGATGAGGCGACGAGCGCTCTGGATGCCAAGACCGAATATGAGCTCGTCAAAGCGGTTAAGGACAGAGGCATTACATGCATTATAATTGCTCACAGGCTCTCGACGATCCGCGACTGCGACGAGATCATCGTGCTCGACAAGGGCAGGGTTGCCGAACGCGGAACACACAAAGAACTTTACGCCAAGGGCGGGATCTATACCGAATTGATCGCGAATGACTAGGAGAATCATTAATGGGATGGTTTGACGAACAGGTTAAGCAGATAAAGCAGAGTGATCAGGAGATCTTCGAGGACTCCATCTTCAGCATGGCTACCGCCGTTCTCGGCAGGCGCGATTACGATACTGCCAGAGAAAACAGGACGATCAGCAAAGCATCCATTGATGAGATCCTGAGATTCTACCACTACAAGCCTGTCGATATTCCCGGCAAGATCAAAGATCCGGAGGAACAGCTGGAATACTGCCTGAGACCTTATGGTCTCATGAGGAGGACAGTAAAGCTGACCGAGAAGTGGTACAAAGATGCCATCGGTCCCCTCCTTGCCTACCGCAAATAAGATTCGGAACCGGTAGCACTCATTCCGGGCAGAGCAGGCGGATATCAGCTTTTTGATCCTGAGAAAGGCACACGCACCAAGATCAACAGCAAAAACGCATCTCAGCTTGAGGAAGAGGGCTTGTGCTTCTACCGTCCTCTTCCGCAAAAGGAACTCGGCATTACCGATCTTCTGCGCTACATGAAAGGATGTCTGACAGCAAGAGAGCTTATCCTCTTTGTAGTCATGTCCGTCATAACGATCCTGACCGGTATGCTGACTCCTCACGTAACAAAGATCCTTACCGGTCCTGTGCTGCAGAGCGGGAATGCATCTTTCCTGGTCGGAACGGCAGTATTCATGGTCAGCGTCAGTATATCGTCGATGCTCTTAATGACCGTCAAATCACTTTGCATCGGCCGTATAAGCACCAGGACCTCACTTGAAGTCGAATCGGCCGTAATGGCAAGGGTATTGAATCTCCCCGCCAATTTCTTCAGACAGTATTCATCCGGTGAACTGTCGAGCAGAGTAGGCTCCGTTAATCAGCTGTGCAGTTTGCTGATCGGAAGTGTTTTCTCCGCAGGTATCACCTCCCTGGCATCACTTTTGTACATAACACAAATATTCAGGTATGCACCCGCGCTCGTCGTCCCCTCACTGGTGATCATCGTTATAACGGTCGCCGTCAGCACGGTCAGTTCAATAATGCAGATCAAGTACAGCAAGAAGGCAATGGAAGCCTCTGCCAAGGAATCCGGCGTAAGCTATGCACTTGTCTCAGGCGTTCAGAAGATAAAACTCGCCGGCGCAGAGAAAAGAGGCTTTGCCAGATGGGCACGCGCCTATGCAAGGGTTGCACGTTACACCTATAACAGACCCGTATTCCTGATCGTAAACCCGGCCATCTGCCTCGCGATATCGCTCGGCGGTACTCTTATTCTCTACTATCTTGCCGTTACGACCAATGTCAAGCCTTCCGAGTATCTCGCCTTCAACGCCGCCTACGGCGCGGTAATGTCCGCCTTCACCTCACTGACCTCGGTGGCACTCTCTGTCGCGAACATCAAGCCTATACTCGACATGGCAGAGCCCATCCTCAAGACCCAGCCCGAGTCATCAGAGAACAGAGAGGTCCTTACTACAGTATCAGGCAATATCGAGCTGTCCAATGTATACTTCAGATACAACGATTCAATGCCTTACGTGATCGACGGGCTGAACCTGAAGATCAAGTCAGGCGAATATATTGCAATAGTCGGTACGACAGGCTGCGGCAAATCCACGCTGGTCAGACTCCTGCTGGGCTTTGAGACTCCCGATAAAGGTGCCATCTACTACGACGGCAAGGACATGAACAGATTCGATCTGAGGTCACTGCGCAGGAAGATCGGTTCGGTTACTCAAAACGGCACCCTCTTCCAGGGCGATATCTATTCCAACATCGTCATCTCGGCACCTAATCTGACACTGGACGATGCCTGGAAAGCAGCTGAGCTTGCAGGCATAGCCGATGACATCCGTGAGATGCCCATGGGAATGCACACTGTCATCTCCGAAGGTCAGGGCAGCATCTCAGGCGGCCAGAAACAGAGACTCATGATCGCCAGGGCAGTAGCACATAAACCCAGGATACTTATCTTCGACGAGGCCACCAGTGCCCTCGACAATAAGACGCAGAAGCAGGTATCCGACGCACTTGACGGTCTCAAGTGCACCAGGATCATCATTGCGCACAGACTGTCCACCATCAAGCACTGCGACCGTATCCTCGTCCTGGACAGCGGCAGGATAGTAGAAGACGGCACCTATGACGAACTGATCGCAAAGAACGGACTGTTCGCGGAACTCGTCGAGAGGCAGAGGCTTGACGTTGAGTAAGCAATAAACCGCTGAATCAGGTTAGGGCT
>CADBNJ010000345.1 GCA_902795955.1 Oscillospiraceae bacterium | reverse complement strand
GTGCTATCAATTATCGACAACATGATAAACGGGGGCGTGTCTATGGAAAACAATGAAGTTTTGATATCTAAGAAGCAATTGCTCAGAATGGCACACATATCTTACGGAACGCTTTACAGGTGGAAGAGGCTCGGTCTCATACCCGAGAGCTGGTTCATTCATAAGGCTACCGATATAGGCCAGGCGACGTTCTTTCCCAAGGATAAGATCTTTGCAAGGATCGACAGGATCAAGGAGCTGAAGAATGAGCTGACAGTCGAGCAGATGCAGGAGCTGTTCTCCGCAAATGTCGAGAGCTTCAAGATCCCTCTCCAGGATTTCAGGGAACTTAATATCGTAAGCAAGCTGGCGGTCACGGCCTTCATGAGTGTATTCCCGGGAAAGGACATGCTTGACTTCAACGATGTTTTCGGTATGTATGTTGTGGAGCACCTCATGAAGCTGTCCGGTATATATCTGGAGGATGCAAAGCAGGTATTAAGGCTACTTTGCAAGTATCTGAGAACTGAGGCAAGCAAGGATTATCAGCTCCTCCTTCTCCGCAAGATGGGCGTTCCCATGACGATGCTCGTGAGCGGTGAGGATGAGATCCTTCTTGAGGACAATACGGAGATAATCGCATGTGCCAATCTCATGGAGTTTGAGGAAGCACTCAAGGATCAGCTGATCGCATAATGGAGACGGAAATGAATAATGAAGAATTGATCGCTGCGATCGGAGTAATCGCAGAACCGGTTAGGATACAGATACTGAAGATAATCGCATCGCACGGGCAGATGTGCGCCAAGGATATACTTCCTGCTTTTAATATTACGCAGCCCACTCTGTCACACCATATGGCCGTGCTCGAGGAATGCGGCGTTGTTCTCGTCAAGCGAGAGGGAAGATGCGTTTATTATTCGCTGAACAAAAAGACTTTCCTGGCGATCAACGAATTCTTCCGTGAATTCATGGAGAAGCCTTCCGCCGTGGAGGAGGACGTAAAACCTGCCAGGAAGAGCCCTGCCAAGGAAGCTGCCGCGAAAGATGATCCTGTGAAGGACAAGAAGAAAAAGGATAAGAGCGACAAGGGCGATAAGAAGAAGAAAGACAAGAAGAAAAAGAAGTAATGCGGTATCCGGCCGCATATAGGGAAGGGTGTCTCACAAAACGGGACACTCTTTTTGTTGTCCTATTCCTTGTCGGGGATATCCACGATACGGAATCCGCTGCAGTTAAGTATCTCCGTTCCGGAAGGATGCTTGTGGGTAAGCTTGACACGGCCGTAGTTGTTATGTACGTGACCGTGGAACATATATACCGGTTTATACTTGTTAAGCAGTTTGTTGAAGCACTTGAAGCCTTTGTGAGTGTAGCTTCCGGTCATATCTCCGTACCCTTCTGCAGGGGAGTGTGTAACGAGGACGTCAAATCCGTGGCTGAGCATAAGGCGTGGCGTAAGCTTGATTATCCTGCTGTGCATCTCACTCTCGGTGAACATCGTTTTGCAGTCGCGCTTGTAACGGATGCTCCCGCCGAGACCGAGAAATCTGATACCCTTATACTTGAATATCCTTCCGTCGATGCACTCGGCACCCAGCGGCGGATTGGTGAAATACGAATCATCGTGATTGCCGCGGACATAGATCATCGGGACGTTGACCATCGTCATGAGAAAGTCGAGATAATCCTGTTTGAGATCGCCGCACGATATGATAAGCTCGACACCTGCCACACGGTCTTTGCGGAAGAAGTCGTATAAGAGCTTATCTTCGATGTCAGCGACTACCAGGACCTTCATTTGCCGTCTTCATCCTCCGTATTACCGGCATCAGCTTCCTCTGTCACAGTTGTCTCATCGATAACCTCGGGAACGTTGCTCTTTGTTATTATCGGCATTCCGTTTGCCTTGACAGTGGCCTGTGCAAGATCTGTCAGTTCCTCGAATGAAGGGAGAGTGCCGATGACATTGTCATTCAGCCAGCTCATATTGATGATATCCTCATTGGCCAGCTTGGGCGTGAACGGCCGCTTGATCGGTCCCTCCTGGCTTATCAGGTCTCCCTCGAACGGATTAAAGGTATCGGTGGTTATGACCTTGCGGAGGAGCGATACGAGCTTTTTTGTTCCGAAGGGGAGTTCATCCCTGACAAAGATATCGATAACGCCCGAACTCATTCCCCACCAGTAGTTGATGGCGGAATCCTTGGCCTCGCTGCTCTCCGCATTCCAGGCATCGTTAAGGACTGTCTGTACGATGAGCTCGTAATACTTGCCCCATTTCCACTCAGGGTAAGCGTGGTTAACGATCTCTCCCTCGTCAGTAAACTC
>CADBNJ010000344.1 GCA_902795955.1 Oscillospiraceae bacterium | reverse complement strand
CTCATCCTCAACATCCTCAGGAACGTCCTCAGGATCGATGGGCTGAACTTCCTTGATGGAGATAGATATCCTTCTTGACTCAGGCTGGATCTTGATAACCTTAGCCATTACCTCGTCGCCGACCTTCAATACATCGGAAGGCTTCTCCAGTCTCTTTGTTGAGATCTGGGATACGTGGCAAAGTGCGTCAAGGTCAGGCTCGAGCTGAACGAAAGCACCGAAGTCGGTAAGTCTTACAACTGTACCCTTGATCGTTGATCCGACGGGTACTCTCTCTTCGATATTGTAGTAAGGATCGTCCTCTTCCTTCTTGTATCCGAGGGAGATCTTCTTGGAATCACGGTCGAAGCTCTTGATGTATACATCTACCTCGTCACCGACGCTGAGAACCTCGGAAGGCTTCCTGATGCGCTTCCATGAGAGCTCGGAGTTGTGGCAGAGTCCGTCAACGCCTCCGATGTCGATGAATGCACCGAAGTCAGGGAGACTTCTTACGATACCCTTGTAGTGCTTGCCCTCTTCGATAGAATTCCAGATCTCCTCAGCCTTAGCCTTACGCTCGTCTGTCTCGAGAACTCTGTGAGAACCGGAGATTCTCAATCTGTGCTTCTCTGTATCGAACTTTGTGATGCGGATAGTAAGTGTCTGTCCTACATAGTCCTTAAGCTCGCCGGGATTCCCCATGCCGATCTGTGTCTTATGGATATAGATGTCAACTCCGCCGTAGGAACCTATGATGCCTTCCTTAACGACGCTTGTGATCTTGACATCAACAGGTGTCTTATTCTCGAATGCTTCCTGAATGGCAGCCTTGTTCTTCTCAAAATCAAGCTGGCTCTTGGAGAGGATTATCTCCTTGCCCTGATCGGAATTCTTGATGCTCTTTACAACAACAGTGATCTCCTGATGCTCTTCTACTGCCTTATCAAGATCGAAGTCGGGATCATTTGTGAATTCTCTGAGAGGAATCTTGCCTTCAGACTTGTCATGAACATCAACATAGACAAAATCAGCATCTGCCCGAATTATTTCTCCTTTTACTACAGCATTTCTCTTCACCGATGATAATTGCTCTAAGGCTTCAGCAAAACTTGCATCGATCTGTTCCTGATTTGTCTTTACCTCATTCTCGTCCATTGTCTGAACAACCTCCAAAATAATAGCTTCCGGTGTCGAAGCACCTGCAGTGATACCGACTCTGTCATGCGGCTTTATCTTCCCCTCGCGGATCAACTCCGCCGCATCACCGACATCACTTATCAGATACGTTCTGACACAACGACCTCTGCATATGTCAAAAAGCTTATTCGTGTTCGAACTCTTGCCCGACCCGATGACCAGCATCACATCAGATTGTTCCGACAATGATGCGGCTTCTTTTTGCCTATTTTCAGTCGTACTACAAATTGTATCAAAAATACAATTATTTGCAATCTTATTTTCAATATTTGCACAAATATTTTTAAAAATAACAGCCGAAAAGGTAGTTTGTGACACAAGAATACTGTCTTTCAGCTCGAAAGGTATCTCCCCGATCTCCTCGGGACTGCCTATAACTGCTACTCCCACGCCATATCCCTCTGCATATCCGCAGATGCCCAGCACCTCGGGATGACCCTTGCCTCCCGCCACGATGATATTCTTGTGTTCAGACGCTGCCCCCGCCACTATCTTGTGGATCTTGGCGACGAAAGGGCATGTGCAGTCAACGATGCTGCAACCCTTATCCTCAAGAATGCGCGTCTCCGACGGCGGCACGCCGTGGGCCCTTATCAGCACTGTCGATCCTGCCGGGACTTCGGATGCGCTGCCGCAGATGATAAAGCCGCCGCGTGTAAGTTCATTCAATACTATTTCGTTGTGAATGAGCTCCCCCAACATGACGAGGTCTCCGGAATATTTCCCGGAGGCCTTATCTTCCAGCATCTTATGCGCAGTCTCAACGGCGTGCTTTACGCCGAAGCAGAATCCTGATGACTTTGCGGTCGTTACAGGCATTATCTGACCTCTTCGATGTAGGAGATCAGCAGATCCTGCGTCTGTTCGATATCGACTTTGGATGTATCGATCACAACCGCCTCAGGCACCTGGATAAGAGGCGACACGGCTCTGTTCATATCCTGCTCGTCACGCTTGATGATATCGGCCAGGACCTCTTCATAGTTCTGGGACTCGTCTCCGAGTTCCTTGAGCTCCGCAAGCCTCCTCTCAGCCCTTACCTCCGCGGGGGCCGTGACGTAGAACTTGTATTTCGCGTTGGGAAGAACATTGGATGCGATATCCCTGCCGTCCAGCACGAAAGTCTGGCTCTTGGCGATCTCCCGCTGCATGTCCACCATCTTAACGCGGAGCTTCGGGTGAGCGCTTACCGAGGAAGCGGCCATGGACACCTCAGGTGTTCTGATCTGCCCCGTAACATCCTCACCGTTGAGGATCATGTGCTGAATTCCGTCCTCGAACTTCACTTCGATCTTCATGTCGTCAAGCATGGCATTGACTTCATCCTCATTCTTGGGATCGATGCCTCTCTTGACGGCGCAAAGTCCGCATGTCCTGTACATCGCGCCCGTATCAAGGTACATGATGCCGAGCTTCTTTGCCACACCCTTTGCCAGGGTACTCTTGCCTGACCCGGAAGGGCCGTCAACTGCGATCTGATAAATACTCATATTCCTGAATCTCCTGTATGAACTTGTTTGTTATTGTATCATCTCTTGTTACTTCATGAACCCGTTAATGATCTCTTCCTCGGCTTCCTGCTCGGTAAGTCCCAGAGTCATCAGCTTGACTATCTGTTCACCGGCGATCTTGCCTATTGCAGCCTCATGGATCAGTTCCGCATCAACGCAGTTCGCCTTGAGTGCGGGCACTGCAAGGATGATGCCTTCATCCATGATGATCGAATCACACTCGGAATGACCGTGACAGGGGGCATTACCTGAGATGACTGCCTCGAATTCCTGATATGAACGGTCTCTTGCAACGGCCCTGGACACCACGTCTGCTGAGGATCCCGCCCCGTTAAGGTCGACATTGTACTTGCTTATGGCGCGCTGGTCATCGTGAGTCATGAGACGTTCTCCTACGAGCAGCTTGCAGCCTGCCGCCAGCGTTGCATTCGTTACCCTGGTCGTATCATCTACGCCCTTTATCTGGACCATCTCCATCTCACAGGAACTGTCTTCCTCCATGAACACCTCGGTAACGGGATTCATTATCCTCTTGCCCTCGCCGGTGCCCGAACCGTAATGCTTCTCCACATACTTGAT
>CADBNJ010000343.1 GCA_902795955.1 Oscillospiraceae bacterium | reverse complement strand
GCGGACAACATTAGGGACCACCGCAACGTATCTTCAATGCTCAACAGGATGATCGTCACATCGTACGGCGTGGTCAACAACCCGACACTGACTTTCGACGAGCGCGGACATAAGCGCAACAAGGTAATGTACGGATTTTTTGCAGCAACAGAGGACGGCGGCAAGCCGCAGTTCTTCTGCCCTGTCGAGGAGGACTTCATCGGAGAGGGCGGCGCTCTCGACAACCCCAGGTTCCCGATTGACGGAAGACCTGCATCACTGGCAGGTGCGAGGGCAGACGGATTCGAAGCAATGGGCGCCGCAATGTTCGCGGAAGTAACGCTTGAACCCCGCGGATCGGTATCCTATATCATTGCGCTGGGTGTTGCAGATCTGGACAGGCCGTCGGACACGGAGATCGAGATCAGGGAGAATGCGTCGGCCTTTGAGAGTGCTTTTGAGAGATATTTGAGCGGCAAGGCTTTCGAGGAGGAGCTCGCAAAGAACAAGGAGTATTGGCTCGCGAAGAATAACATCAGGTTCACTTCGGGAGATAAGGATTTTGACAACTGGATGTTCTGGGTGGCAGTCCAGCCGATGCTCAGAAGGATCTACGGATGCTCCTTCCTGCCCCATCACGACTACGGCAAGGGCGGCAGAGGATGGCGCGACCTGTGGCAGGACTGCCTCGCGCTGATCATCATGGACCCGTCCGATGTCAGACAGATGCTCATTGATAACTTCGGCGGCGTAAGGACAGACGGAACGAACGCGACGATCATCGGTGCGGGAAGAGGCGAATTCATCGCTGACCGTAACGGCATCACCAGAGTGTGGATGGATCACGCGATGTGGCCGTTCATGACGATGGATCTCTACATCAGGCAGACGGGAGATCTGAGGATCCTGGACGAATCCGCACCATACTTTATCGACAGGCAGATCAAGCGCGGAACTGCCCTTGCTGACGGCGATTGTAACAATGTTACCGGCTGCTCGGGTACAGTTCTCGAGCACCTTCTGCTCCAGAATCTCGCCGCTTTCTTCGATGTCGGCGAACACGGCTCCATGAAGCTCCGCGGTGCCGACTGGAACGACGCCCTCGACATGGGCTCACACCGCGGCGAGAGCGTCGCATTCACTGCGGCATATGCAGGCAACTACAAAAGGTTTGCATCGATCCTCCGCAAGTACAGCGAGGTGACCGGATTAAGAACAGTCAGGATCGCATCGGAGATCTCATCACTCCTTGGAACGGATTCCGACCTTATGTCATACTGCGAGAGCGTCAAGAGCGGCTTCGGCGGCAGTGTGAGCGATGTTGATATCGAAGTTATCGCATCCGACCTGGAATCCAAGGCAGATCACATCATGAGGAACATCAGATCGCAGGAGTGGTTCACCGATGCCGACGGCTACTCCAGATTCAACGGTTACTACGATGACAACGGCCGTGCCCTCGAGAAAGACGGCAAGATGATGCTGACGAGTGAAGTCTTCACCGTCATGAGCGGGATCGCCTCAGACGACGATGTTAAGGAGATCACAAGGTCTGCAGACCATTACCTGTACGACGCATCTCTGGGCGGCTACAAGCTCAATACCGATTTCCACGAGATCAAGACTGACATGGGAAGAATGTTCGGGTTCGCATACGGCCAGAAAGAGAACGGCGCCGTATTCTCGCATATGGCAGTAATGTACGGCAACGCTTTGTATTCCCGGGGCTTTTCCGCAGAGGGCTGGAAAGTGATCGGCTCCCTCTACAGACACGCAACTGACTTCGACTCAAGCAGGATCTATCCCGGTGTGCCCGAGTACTTCGATCCCAAGGGGCGCGGCGTGTATCACTATCTCACAGGCGCTGCCAGCTGGCTCATGCTCACTGTTCTTACTGAGATATTCGGCGTCAAAGGCAACTTCGGCGGAATGAAGTTCGAGCCCCGGCTGCCGGATGATCTGTTCTCTGCTGACGGCATTGCAGGCGTATCCTTCGAATTCAACGGCAAGCCTGTTGAACTCACATACCGCAGGACCGGCAGCGGAAGTAAAGTCCTCTCCATCGCCTGCGACGGCAATGTCGTCTGCACCGGCAGGGATCATCTTGAATCCGGTGAGATCGGAAGCAGGATAGAAGTCGAGATCGGATAAGTCTTCTAGTATAACGGTCGCCGGTCAATGACGGACGGAGTACGCAGTAAACATGTATCTGCATTTTGTAAAAAAGAACATTTCAGTGCAGGAATGCAGCTACATTTGGGGTCGATGTATCCGTAAATCCGCACGGAAAGCCGATTGGTGCGGGAAAACGGATACATTCGCCATCTGTTTGTTCGTTTCCGCAAAAAACCTGGAAAATTGACTCTTCGGAAAAGTTGTGGGATTGGTGTTTGATGACTGTAGCACTATCAGCCGCTACACAGTCAGAGTAATACTGATGAGCATAACCCACGCAGTATACTGCTCAATGTACGCTGCCAACATCTCACCTGATGCTACAAACCTCAAACACACCTATGTGCAAATCATCACTCGGAGATTACAGATAATTCTCCTTGACATACAGGTTAAGTCTTGACTCCAAAGAACTTGCTATCTCGTCTATACTCTTGCTCTCTGTATAATAAGAATCGATCTCGTCGCATATTATGCTATACAAACCCCAGTCAATATTTATGACAGTATTTACATCTGTTACAAGACTCATATAAGCACCGGCAGTATCCTTATCGACAGAAACGCTGCCGTCATCAGTATGCAGATGACCTGTCTCATCGATATATGCTCTGCTCATCCCGGATAGATTCTTATAATTATCCTCGTTGTCGGGAATTGTGTCCGGTGCGGTCATATAGTCCAGATATTCTCTCAGGATAGTATCGTTTACCGGTATTGAACCGGTGCTGTAGTTCAATCTCTGTATCTCTTCAGACAACAGGATCTCTGCAAAACGGGCACATGCTTCCGGATACTTTGATCCCGTCGATATAGCAATACGGCCTGAGGGATGAATGGCCTTGACAGAACCGCCGGCGGACGGAAAGCCTACAAAATTCAACGGTTCATCAGCATCTCTGTTCATATATATGTAATTGCGGATATCGTTATTGATATACCTTAATGTCAGCGAGTCTTTTCCGGATTCGAAGCTGTCCTGCTGCCCTACATTATCTGCAGGACCAACCCCGTTATTTACGGATTCGCTGACAATTAATTTAATATTATCAAGACTTAGAACACCTTCCCTCATCGATGGATTCATGATCGGGTATCTAATCATATAATCAGCCAGGTCATGTGCATACTGAGGATGTACCCTCCTTTGCCCTTCTGCAAGTCCGGGGAGAGACGATATACTATAATCGCTGTCTGGATATTGTGATGATCTTCCGATATATCCATACAGAGTGTATCCTGCAAAAACACTGTAGCATTTCCCGTCTGTCATCATCAGCCCGCGAATATTCTCATTGATACTATCGGTTATCTCACTGCTCAGATAAGGCTTCATATCAATAACCAGATCCGTTTTGCCCATTTGCTCATAATCGAAATCATCGCCATACAACATATCCGGAGCATTCCCTGATTGGAAATCACTCAGAAGCTTTACTTTCGCCTTTTGGGCTTCAGCAGCATTTGAATACTCAAACGAACTTCCGAAAGGCGATACATTTAACAAATACTCATCTTGAGACATATTGAACTTATACGCCGCCATAAGCAGAGTGTTATCCTCATTGATGAAGTTGCCCTTGATGCTCAATTTGATGCGATCCGCGTAATTTGACGAGTCATCTGCGGAAATAAGAACTATATCGGTTCTGTTCTTATATCTGTACACCTTTGCAATAGTATTATCATCCAGAAAGTGCGTATATATGTTAAGTCCGGTCAGTTCGGTCGGCGGCGGATAGATAAGATTGCTTATGTGAGCCAAAGGCACGCGAGTATGGTTATCCATATCAAGCTTTCCGATAGCATCACCAAATTCGTCATAATAGTATCCGCCGTATCTGTATACAGCATCATCTCCGGAGAAGCCAAAGTCACTGTTATCGCATTCCCTGCTCTATGTCCCGCTGTTAAAATCCAATTGATAGAAAACAGTTTTTGTATCTTGCGTTACCGAGAGATAGTCCTTGCCATCACGTCGAAAGAATGCGTCGGCTTCGCTGATATTACCAATATTGCTGAATGAGATACCGGCCTTAAGATCTCCTTTGTTGTCATATAACTTCGCATACCCATCACAAACTATGACAAATCCGTTATCTGTCCGCCCGATATCGTGTCTGGTATAATCAGCTGATGGAATAGCTTCATTACGTATCACATTACCCTTCTCATCAAGTATCTGATACCCATTTGCTGACAAACATGCAACTGTACCGTTATCTCCCAAGGGACAGAATCCCTCAGACGGATCAGCATTGAGCAGAGTAACGGAAGATATTTCTCCGTTGCCGTCAATGGTATATCTCCTATACTCAGGCAGCGTATCGCCTTGGGATGATGTTCTCTTCCCTGAGATGAACACAATATTATCACCCTGTCTGTATATAGAATAATCATCGGACGAATTGTCTATTGTAACCACTTTGGATGAGAAGTATACTGCATCAAGCGCATCAGCCCCGTTATCCTTTTCGCGGTTACATCCGTATATTGACGCTGCCATTGTCATGATGAGCAGCAACGATATTATTCTCTTATGTCTATACCTGATCATTATAAAGAGTCTCGCAATCTGCCAAAATACTTATACTTACAATTTCCCTGTTCTTTATGGTAACCCCTGCAACAAAGGCAATGACATCCTTCTCTTTCAGATCATCCAAACATGACATAAATTCTTCAAGCGTCATCTTATGATCATATTTGTCATACTCCTTGTCAGTATCCGGAGTATCTTTATAATCCAACAGGTGCCTGTCCTGGTCACTTATCACGATCTCACACGAAGAAGCAATATGCACCCGCGTCTTCCCTTTGTATTCACCGAGGTAATAATAATCTCCTCTCGTGGTCAAATACGCACATTGCCAATAATCTTTGATATCCTGATATCCGCTTATTCCCGTACTTGGATGAACAAAAATATAATGATCTGACACCCTAATGAATTCTTCCTTAAGGATCCCGTAACCTATAAACCCATCCCTTTCAGATGAATTCGATCTTATACGTATTGTAATATCGTCATCTATTCTCAGGCTATCGCCCACCGAAAGCGAATCGAAAAAAACGTTCGGATAGAACCTGTAATCATAATCGCTGCGTGCCTCAACTCCCACAATGGCAGATACACCATCCTTCTCTTTTGAATAACATGAAGGATCAGTGTACAGTCTTACAAATTGAAGACCATCTTCTAACTTAATTGAGTCATCAACAGATGTGGCAGATGATTCCTGCTCTGAAATACCGGCACTTGACTGAGTTGTACTTTCAATTCCAATCGAATCAGAAGGCACTGTATGACCGGAATTGTCAACACTTCCGGTCATGCTGTTGTCACCTGAGTCCGGCTTGTTATTGCAGGATGCAATAATACAAACCGACAATAAAACGGCTATTATAATGTAGCTTTGTATCCGTAATTCCACAATAACCTCTTTCTCAATATCCTATTAGCACTATTCATTATTAACACCTCGCCAAAACAGCAGATTTAATATTACTGTATCAAACACATGTGTCAAAGTTGTCACATAACACCTTGAATCCGCCGGGAATAACTTGATAATTAACTGACTGCCATCATGTTATGCGGTCCACGATGCCGAGACTGTCTGGCTTTTTGAGTAAAAATTCGAGTTGGATTTAATCCTGTAGATTTATCCTACTGGTCATAGATATCTTCATTTTACAAGCATCCCGAAAGACACAAAGAAAAACATCATCAGGTGTAATCCCCTATCACAGATCATTCTCCTTTATATACAGCATCAGCCTTGACATCAAAGATACAGCAATCTCCTTAGGCTCTTTCCCCTGCAGATAATATGAATTAAGTTCATCGGTCAGGATGTTAAAGATCGCAAAATCCACGTACATTACCTTGTTGACAGAATTGGCAGCACGTTCAAGATCATCAAAGAACACATCCGGAATCTGTCTGTATACGGCTTTATCTCCCCTGAGTTCCAGCAGCTCCGATGCGAGAAAGATCATCATGTGATCATCAGACGGAATCCCGTCCGGATCACACATCATTGTCTTATACTCTTCAAATACATCATCGCAAAACGGGAAATAACGGTCAGACAATACCATCCTCTGTGCATCATATGTATACAGGTATTCCAGGAAATCAAAAGCAGCCTGCGGATGCTTGCTTCCCGAGGATATTGCAGTAAGTCCCATAGGTACAACACAATATGTGCTGCCGCCATATGTCGGAAACCCGTAGAACTTGAACGATCCGTTATCTGATTTCTTCAACAGACCCGGAACAGTTCCGTATATACCATAGCTGACACTCCCCGAATCATTAGGAAAGTAAACCGCATCTTTCTGTTCAAGCGGTGATGTTCCCAGTGTTGTCGCCAGGCTGACCGCATCAGTCACCTGACTGTCGCTTACAAAGTCCCCGTCCGCAGTAAGTTGTTCAAACTGCAATCTTAAACATCAATCACTTCTCCTTAATCTCAAAATCCCCCTCAAATCCGATTCGACTTTACTTCAGTTC
>CADBNJ010000342.1 GCA_902795955.1 Oscillospiraceae bacterium | reverse complement strand
TAGTCATAAGGGAAGAACAGACCGTGCTTTCGGGTAGGTCCGTTATAGGTGTCATAAGTTCCCAACTCCTGGTATACGCGAAAATCGTATGCATCGCTCTCTTTGGGGAAATATGATCCGTCCTCACCGACTAGTGCAGCGTAATTCTGAGTGCTGTCATACTCGAAATACCCTGAACCGCGGTGAATGGAATCGATAAACAGATGATTTACTTTCTCTGAACCGTTGAACAGCGTGCCGAGATTCTTGTTTCCTTTAGTCGTTGTCGGATAACCCGTAGCGGGATCAAGATTAGTAGACAACAATCCCTGATGAAGTTCATTTCCGACTCCGCCTTGATCATTACCGAGGAAATCACTCATTTCTTTTCTAGTACTGAAATTCTTCATCCTCATCTCAATTCCGAATATATCGTTATTGACGGTCGGCACCTCGTGCAGTGTCTCATCGATAAAGACATCCTGCATGGTGGCAAAATAGAAATCCTCCGCTTCATCCTTGGGGCAGGATACAACAGTTCCGCCGCTTGACTTCAGTCCGACATATGAATAATTGTCATCATCCCATGCAATGATGGGAGTATAGTAGTGACCTTTTACCTTCTTACGGCCGGGAAGATTAACTCCTAATGGTTCATCAGACAATATCTGTCCGTTCTGAGGTGCTATATACTTGCCCGAATACTCGTTATAGAGATCATAGTACCTTGTCGGATTATGCTGATCGTCGTAATACTCGATTACATCCCAAAGCAGGGTGTTGATACCGTTGTCGATCCATTCGATCGTGTCACCGTCTTCGAAGCATGGAACGAGCGATCCGTCATGATCTACTGCATAGAACTTATATCTCTTAGCTGTCTCATCCCACACACGTGTATATATGATTACCTTGGAACCATCCGTAACATTATCATAATCAGATGCACTGACCTTATTGGCAGAGAATGTCATGAAATACTCTTTGGAGAGTTCCTACATCTCGACCAAGTTAAGCCAGCTGTTCTTCATAAGACCCGTGGAAGTAAATCCGGTACCTACATCACCGGAATAATAAACAGCACTGCCGTTACCCGTAATCCTGATCTTGCCTGCATTCTCACCGCTTCCTGCAGTAATGCTGACAGTCGCAGGTGTATCCACAATAGTTAATCCGGAAGCAGTGACTGACAGATACTTTGTCTGACCGTCTACCGTAGTCGTCAGGTAATAATCCTCTCCTGAGACCCAGGTGAATGTCCACATAGAGACATCGCTGTCACTTGATACGAACAGCTTGTCACCATGGTCAGTCTTCTTTGCCATAACGGTCATGGACATGGCATCAAGACTGCCGGTACCGGACACTTCCGAATCGGACATCAGCGCCTTACCGGCCGTACCGCTGTTATAGAACATCAGTCCGTATGATTTGCCGTTGAGTTCGTATGGATCTTCTACGTCTGACTTTTTAACCCAAAGGTCAAGCTTGCTGCCGTCATCATTAGCATTGTAAGTACAGAAACCGTTGCCGGCTGCTTTACCCTGCTCGTTGATGTAGTAACCTCCGGAGACAAATGTCCATTTGCCGCCGGAGTAGGCTGCTGTAAAAGCTGTCCTCTGGCTTGAATCAACCAGTTTCAGGCTTTTATTCTCCCTGCGAAGGTACTTGATGTTGCCATCAGGATCTTCACAATAGATATAGTATTGATTATTGGTACCCGGTACTTTCTCGAAGAAATAATTAACGGCAACCCCTTCAACAGGAACGGAACTCTCAGGTTTGGTCTTCTTGACACCTGTCCTTCCCGATTCCGGGTAATACTCCGTATTAGTGAAATAGAAGCCGTGACCATGTCCTATAACTATGCCGCTGCTTGCATTTGCATCCAGAGCATCGAACGAATCCAGTTTGCTCCAGCCGGCAACACCGCTTTCCGGTCCCTCAACGATCGCATATGCGGAGAATCCGTCGGCATTGAATGCAAGTTCCGTACCCATACCGCTCTTGCTGCAAGAAGCATCAACCACCTCGGCATCAGAACCTTCCGGCATGTGGACAACATTGAGGTTGCGGTCCTTCGCATCGTTCAGGACGATCCTGACTGCAACAGACGTACCGGCAGCAGGCTCGATCTCAACACCGTTGCTGATAAGGCTGATGTCGAAGAGTCTTGCATAGCTTACATTGTCGATATCAAGAACACCCGATGCCTTGTCAATGTACTCATCATACACATCGCCTGCAGGTATCTCCGTAACAACGAGTTCGGCATCAGCAGGGATGCCCGTCTCAGGTCCGTAGGATACATTTACCGTATATCCGCTGCCGAATGAATTAAGGACTGTCTTACCTGAAGGCGTGATGTCTTCGTCCGGATTACCGGCACCCGGTATCGCAGTCGGCGTGGGAACAGGCGTCACGGAAGGCTGGACGCCCGTATCGGCCGCCGCCGGGTTCTCAGAACCCTCAGTCTCCTGTGATGTCTCTTCAGTCAATGTTGTCTCCGAAGTATCACCGATCTCTTCAGCCAGCAATACGCCATACGAACAGAAGATGTTCGCCATCACGAGGAATAAGCATATCGCGCGCTTGAACTTTGCAGATGTCAGAGAGAACAGTTTATGCATCTTCTTCCTCCCTGCGTCTGCGCTTCAAAACCATTATCATGATCATTCCGCTGACAGCAAACGCACCAACTGCATAAGGAATGAATGCACTTGCCGTCTCACCTGTAGCGATCACTGAATCTGACCCCTTTGTTGCTTTATTTACAAACTTCACTACCGTAGGCTTTGACAGCCCTCCCTTGGATATGATGACTTCACAAGCGAGCACGCCGTCATCGTCCTGTGTTGCAAAGAGCGTCACGGTATATTCGGTAGTGTCATATTTAATATTCTTATTCTTACCCTTCCTCTCATACAGCTTGTACTGATATGTTCCGGGCTCATCAACCTCTATCTCTATATTCCTGGAACCCGAGCCGTTGAATGTGATCACATCACTCTCGGGCATCGGAGCGTCGTCACCCATCTTCTCGATAACGACCTCATACTTATTGCTTCCGGATACGTTCTTTGCCTTCTCGCAAACGACCGGAATATACGCCATGACGGGCGTGTTCTTAAATTCTGCTCTTACCGGGAAAACAAAGAAAAGGAGGACAGCAGACACTGCCAGCATCAGAGCCGTTATTCTTGCAAAGATCTCATGCTTACGCATCAGGCTGTCCTCCTTTCTCTTAATCTTCCAAAATATAAGCAAATACGGCTGTCCTTGTAGTTGACGCGCCGCCCGCACAAGTCGACAGGCACACGATCCTGTTGTCTCTGTCAAATCCCTGTGCCTCAAGGAACTGTCTTAACTCATCAACGTGCTCCGGATCGAAAACCTTCTCTTCCTTTGCATCCGTCGTCATCGCATAGAACAGTTCCAGCTTGCAGACCGTCTTCCCGTCACGCCCGATCATGAGTTCACCTGTCGAATGTGATTTCAGATAGTCCGCGTTCAAAAATTCGTCCAGAGCTCCGAACATCTTGCCATATTCCATGTGATGTCCGTAGATGATCGAATACTGATCAGTGAAGTCCGCACTGTTGCGGCTGTCCAGAAAGATGCTTCCCGATAATGAGTAATTACCGTACGGATCAAGGTTCAGATACTGTGAATTCGTTGCACCCTGCATAACGGGATAATCGATCTCCGTATCATCGACAGTGATCCATGCCACCATATCCGAGGCGATCGGCGAGTCTTCGATCTCAGCCGCATTCACGACATTCGGCTTATAAGCCAGAAGCGATTTATCATTCGCCCTGTCGAAAACATACCACGTGTCATACATTGCATATATGACCACCAGCAGAGCAACAACGAAGATGCCCAGCATGGTCTTCTCGTATATGGTATTCATCACCTTCCAGAACTGCTTCATCAGATCAGACCTTAGTATTACTCTTCAGAATCAGCATCTGCCTCAGCAGCCTCGATTGCCTTCCTCTTAGCGCTTCTTACTGCGAAGAAAGCAAGACCTGCGATAACAACAACGCCTACAAC
>CADBNJ010000341.1 GCA_902795955.1 Oscillospiraceae bacterium | reverse complement strand
GAATGACGGCAGCAGGAGACAGCCTATGAACCCGATAAGGTCATCGGACGGCTTGACATATTTGCCGACCGTCACAAGTCCGAACAGATTTGCCGTAATAAGTATCATCAGAAGGGACAATACGAACGGCGGGATGGCAAACAGTATATGGCCGAGCACGGAGCAGATCTGGTCTGCAATGCGCCCCGGCTTACGCGAACTGACGAGTGCCATGGGATAGGATATTGCGATGACCATGATCAGTGCGACAGCACTCATGCCCAGTGTGACCGGAAGGCGCTGTGCGATCAGTGACGATACGCTCACTCCAAATGAGACTGAATTGCCCAGGTTCCCGGTAAAGGCGCCGCCCAGCCACGAGAAATACTGAACGTAAAGAGGTCTGTCCAGCCCCATCTCATGTCTCAGATTGGCTATCTGTTCGGGTGTAGCATTAGCTCCGAGAATGACAGATGCCGCATCTCCCGGAATGATGGAGAATGCGGCAAATGTCAGAAATGATACGAGAAGTAATGTTATAAAGAGCTCGGCGAGCTTCACGAGAAAATATCTGATAGTGCTGTTATACTTCCCCTGCAAAGCTCTTCCTGTCTCCTGTTCATAAGTATTCAGTTAAATTTTACCTCAGATAAGTCCTGAACGTACATAGGATATACATTATACCCCGATAATTTGGAAGATACGGCAACTATGTTTGCAGGATCCTGCAGATAGCATGAAGCCGAGTCTTCCAGCAGATACTTGAGAACTTCGTGATACATTGATACCTTGGCATCCCCGTCGGAGACCGTGGGGATCTTTGCCATGAGCTCATCGACCTTGGGGTTGCTGTAATTGATGAAGTTGCCGTTATTGCCTGTCTGGTAACGGTTCAGAACATCATAGGGAGCGTAATTGCTGGTGAGAGCAATAACCGTTGACTCATAGTGACGGTCCGTGTAGGTATCCTGGAGCCATGTAGGCCAGTCCACCTGGTTGATCGTGCAGTTGATGCCGATCTTGGACAGCTCTGACTTGAGCTCGACTGCCGTGTTGACATGAACAAGATAGTTGGAAGGAACGGTGATCTTAAGATCGAATCCGTCCGGATATCCTGCCTCAGCGAGAAGCGATTTTGCTTTCTCGATGTCCTGCGTGTATGTTCCGTCGAGTGATGTGTCGTAATACTTACCCATTACAGGGCTCATGGCCGTTGTAAGGGGCTCTCCTGCGCCGTCCATCGTAACATTGATGATGTCGGTCCTGCTGACCGCATAGTTGATGGCCTCCCTCACGCGCTTGTCGTCAAGGGGCTTGACGCTGTTGTTGAGAGCGAATATCTGGACCATGTTGGATCCCTTCTTGAGGATCGTGAATGAGTTGGGATCGAGCTGATTTGCCCTGTCTGAAGTCAGATAAGGGAAGATGTCGATAGTTCCGTTCTTGAGCTCGATGAGACCTGCATCCATGTCTGCAGTGATCTTGAAGACGGCCTTGTCGATGTAGGGGAGCTCGCTGTTCCAGTAATTGCTGTTCTTTGTGAGAGTTATATCCTGACCGATCGTATAGTTGTCGAACACAAAAGGACCTGTTCCGACAGGGGTCTTGTTGATGTCAGCCACCTCGTCGGGAATGATCGCAACCGTGAAGTAGGACAGCAGCTCGCTGTTGGGCGACTCAAGCGTTACGACGACCTTGCCGTTGTCATTGTCGACTGACTTGATCGAATCCAGCTCGGATACGAGTGCCGCCTCCTGTCCGTCAAGAAGACCTGCGGCGCGCTTCAGCGAATAAACAACGTCATCTGCCGTCATGTCGTTGCCGTTGTGGAACTTGACGCCCTCTCTCAGCGTGAAAGTATATACCGACGAATCGTCCGAGATCTCGACTGCCGTGGCGAGACACGGGTTAAGATTGCCGTTGGAATCGAACTTATAAAGCCCCTCGAAAACGTTGAACAGTATCTCTTTATCACCTGCGGCAACTACCGTGTGCGGATCGAAAACCGAAGGTTCCTGGGTAATTCCGACCGTTACGGTACCGCCGTTATTCTGTTTTTTGCATCCTGCCATACCGATGGCCATAACACCTGCCAGAAGCAGTGCCAAAGCTTTTTTCATTTTTGCTTGCCCTCCATAATACACGTGTGTGAATACACGCATTTCGATAAATATTAATCAATTAGTTCCTCCAGTTCCACAACAAATGTAATTTTTGGCGGAATAAATAAAAAAAAGAGAAATAATAAAAAGATTTTCAGTAATTTAACATTATTCGTTGTATAATAAAGAGGCTTTAAAGTGAGCGAATATCATTTTTGCAGGAGTAGTCAACATGAAGAAGTGCCCGGTTTGCGGAGTTATGATGGGAGATAACGTTGCCCGTTGCTCCATGTGTAAGTACGATTTCCAGAAGGCGTCCGGCGGAGATGTCAATGCCGCCATAGAGGAGGCGCAGAAGGTCCTCTCGGCTAAGGAAGAGGAGAATATCGCCCGTGCGGAATCGAAGAAGACGGAAGAAGAGAAGCGTCTTGCCGAGATCAAGGAGAAACTTACAAGGGAGGCAGCCACACTTCAGGATCAGTTCGATTCGCAGAAGCTCAAGCTCGAGTCCGAGTTCGCCCAGATGCAGAAGGAAGCTATCGATGAGAAGCTCCGTATCGAGAAGGAACTGGAGACAGAGCGCAATATGCTCATCGACCTCCGTGAGACTAACGACAAGCTTAAGAAGGAGAATGAGAATTTCGAGGCTGAGTCCAAGGCTAAGGCTCAGAGAGAATATGATGAGATGATCGATCTGGCCAAGAAGGAACAGCAGAGGATCATCGGAGAAGCTCAGCAGCAGACTGAGGAACTCGCCATCCAGGTTGAGAAGGAATATGCCGAGGCCATGGCTAAGAGGGATGAGATCCTTGCAGAAGCCAAGGAACTTCAGGATTTCTGCGACAATGCCGACAAGGTTAAGGCCGAGAAGGAAGCGGAGATCGCTCAGAAGGAAGAAGATATCAGGAAGCTCAACGAGGATTTCGAGAAAGAGAAGGTAAGGATCGCCGAGGAATCCGAGAAGATAAGCATGGAGCAGGCCAGCGAGGCCCTTAAGATCAAGGATGCCGCAGAAGCCGAGCGTGCTGCCATCGAGAAGGAGAAGGAGCAGATCATAGCAGAGATCGAGCAGCGTCAGACGGATGCCCAGGCAGAACTCGACGGACTCGTAACCCAGGCTAAGGAGGTTATCGCACAGGCTGAGGAAGCTACTGCAAGAAGAGACGAACTCGTTGCAGAGCTCGAGGAAGCCGTTGCCCAGCGCGACGCTGCAGCCAAGGAGACGAAGGCGATCGTAGCCCAGAAGGAAGAGTGCGAGAATAAGATCAGGGATTACGAGGCACAGGGCGAGCAGTGGGCTAAGCAGCTCGAGAGCATACAGGCTGATTACGAGAATGCCCAGGCAGTCATCGCGGATTCCAAGAATGCGACAGTACAGGCAGAGGCAGAAGCGCAGCAGATCATCCTGAATGCGGAGAAGCAGTCGGTATTCCTCAAGGAGGTTGCACTCAGCGAGAGCGAGAAGGGCTCCATGCTCAAGGAGATCGAAGAGAAGAATAAACAGATCGAAGAGAAGGAAAAGCAGATTAAGGAGATCACAATGCAGAAGGAAGAACTTGAGAAGAAACTTGAGACTTTGGATAAGTCCATAGCAGATCTTGAGAAGAAAGTCAGGGAGAGCGCGGCAACCGCAGCAGTTGCGGATTCCGGCCCCAAGGAATACAGCGTTGAGATCATTCCTCATAACAGCGTCGGCGAAGTCGATTCAGACGGGATCAGCAAGGTGCTCCAGAAGAAGTCAGGTGAAGGCTGGAAGCTGAACTCCATCATCAATGACGAGGGCGGCAAGCTTCAGGCATCACTCGGATCGAGCGAGTCCAACGGTTCACTGTCGATGGGTGCTTTCACCAGCAAGGAAGACAGAGTCATCCTTATCTTCGAGAGATCCAAGAAGAAGTAATGTGAGTCTTGATCTATATAAATGACGGAAGGCGCCCCGGTGCGGGCGCCTTCTTTTGGGTGTTTTTGGGCCGGATCTGCCCGCTTATCCGCCCATTTGTACCTCTTATCCGCATTTGATTGATATAATCATACTCAAATGTCACTATACTCCCGAAGGAGGCAGCAGGTCGTGAAACTGTTTTTGCGTGAGGACAAGGAACTCCGTGAGACTGAAGTCGAGATAAGGTACCGGATAAGGGACGAAGAAGTCGATGCTGTGATCAGCGCGGTCAATTCGTCATCGGATGTGATCATCGGAATAAAGGACAATGGTGACAGCGAGCGTCTCTATGTGGCAAAGATCCTTTACTTTGAGGCTGTGGACCGGTATGTTTTCGCGTACGCCAAAGCGGGCGTCTACAGGGTGAGGAAGACATTGTATGACATTGAGGACAGCTTGAAGAACAGAAGCTTTGTAAGGATATCCAGGTCAACAGTCGTCAACATCAGTGCCGTACAAACGATCTCACCCGAGGATTCCAGAAGGGTAAGGCTTTGTCTCAAGAACGGTGAATACCTTATCGTTGCACGCAGTTACGTTAATGACTTCAAAGCTGCCATTGGAATGAAGGAGGACAGGAAGAATGGATAATTCAAGGCTTAAGAAGGCGTGTGCCAAAGCTTTCTCCGTCACTGCTGCCTGCTTCATAATGAGTATCGTTCTGGTATCTTCGGTGTACGCGCTGTTCGGATGGTGGATAGAACCTTCGATGATCGTTGCCATGTGGATCCTGTTTGCCGTGATCTGGCTGCTTACGGTGATAAGGATGTACATCGACGGGAGCAGGTGGGCACTTACAAAACCGTATGTCATCAAGAATCTCATTTTTATGCCGTTATATCTGGCGGTAACGATGGTATTTGTGGTGTTTGTTTTCGGAGGGTTTGACCTGCTTACGCTGGCAGCGTCGGCGGGCGCATTTCTTGCGGTTTTTACGGTGATGCAGGTGATCACATACATCAGGTACAAAGCGGCAACGGACAGCATGAACGATGCTCTTAGACAATATCAGAAGGAGCATCCGGGAGATGGACAGGAATAAGTTATTTGTTGTTTTGAGAATTGCGGCGGCACTGGCCGTGTGGTTTGCGGTATTTAAACTGTACGGGTATTTTGTTGACCCGCATCTGGATGGTGTTTTGCCGGTTACGGTGAGGATGATATTATCATCTATGATAGTCCCTTATACCGTGGGACTCGGGCTGTTCTACGTTATTGTAAAGGGCATTCCGGTACAGCAGGGGAATGTGTCTCATCCGGGATTCGGAGCAGGTGAGACGCTGAGATTTTTTGTAATACAGACGGGGCTGTCGTTCCCGTGTCTGGTCGCCGTGAACATCATCAGCAGGATATTCGGATTTGAGATGACGGGTATGACCGCTGACGAGCTGTTCGGGAATCTGTGGTTCTATATTGTCCTTCTTCTCGTGTTCAATCCGGTGTTCGAGGAGCTGCTGTTCCGCAAGCTGGTACTGGGGCGCCTCGGATGTCTCGGCGAGAAGGGTGCGGTCATCTGCTCCGCCGTTTTGTTCGCGCTTCCTCACGTTGTATCCCAGGGTGTTGCGCAGATGTTCTACACCTTTATGCTGGGACTGGTGTGGGGTTATGTGACGCTCAGATCGGGCAGGCTGTGGCCGGCGGTCGTACTGCATTCACTGTCAAATGTCTACTGCGCGTATCTGCCCATGATCGCATCACAGATCCATCCCGCATTGAGCGTGCTTTACACGATGGGAACAATGGCTGTCATGGTGCCTCTGACGATAGTGCTGCTGACGGGCATGAGGCGGAAAAACGGGGGTTCTGTTCTTAACAATTAGTTTATAAAAAATATATAAATAAATACTGATTTTTGCCTGTAATTATGCGAAAATTATAGCATATTATAAAATCCGTCACTATGGGGAGACGTAATATGTTTACAAAATATCTGGTTACAGGCGGTGCAGGACCTCTCGGCAAATTGATCATCAGCATGCTTTTGGAGCAGGGTAAGGATGTAAGGATACTGATGTCCGAACTTGCCGATGTCTCTGAATATAAGGAGAAGAACGTTGAGATCTGCTACGGCATCTCTACTGAGAAGGATACATTGAAGCCTTTCTTCACACTCGAGGATCCCAGAACGTGTGTCCTCATCCATGCGGACGAGTATATATCGCTCACGGACAAGACGAATCTCAATATGCGCCGTGTTAATGTTGCGGGCACGGAGAATATCATCGACATGTGCATCAAGCGCAAGGTCGGAAGGATCGTATATCTCAGTTCTGCTTATGCGCTCAATCCCGAACTGCAGGGAGAGCAGATGACAATACATTTCGACCGTAACAAGGTTGACGGCGAGTATGCCAAGACAAAGGCTGAAGCGGCTGCATTCATCATGGAGAAGATCACGCTCAACAGACTCAATGCGGTGCTTGTTCTCCCTACGTTTATCATCGGTCCGGGCTATGCGGAGGATCACGATATCAATAAGATCCTGAGGGCTTATCTGAAGAACGGGGTCAACCCGATCAAGCAGGGCGGCGGACATGCTTTCGTTGACGTAAGAGATGTTGCGACCGCAATGATAGCTCTCGTTGACAAGGGTGAGCCCGGTTCCGGATACATCGTCAGCGGCGAGTATAAGACATCTGATGAGTTCTTCCAGGATGTCAATGCGGTCAAGGGCATAAATGAGCCCATCAAGATGACGCCTAAGTGGGTAATGAGGAAGTCATTGTCCAAGTTTGTTGATACATACTACAAGATCACTCACAAGGAGAATCCGAAGAACGTTTATGCGTTGTTCCAGGATAACCCGCAGATCATGTACGCCAACCGTAACGACATACTTCCTGAGACCGTGATCAGCTTCAAGGAGACGATCGCGGAGACGATGGGAGAAGACTCGTCGAGTTATGCCGCAGACAGGATCGATGTTGCACCGGCACCTCCCGAGGCGCCTGAGGCTGCAGAGGTTCCTGCAGCGCCTGAGGTTCCTGAGGCTGCGGAAGCACCTGTGGCTCCCGTTGTTCCTGAAGCCGGTGAAGCGCCTGTGGTGCCTGAAGCACCAGAGGTGCCCGTAGCACCAGAAGTCCCTGTGGTTCCTGAAGTATTCGAGGCTGCTGAAGCATCAGTTTCAGGTATTCCTGATACTCCTGAAGATGAGGCGGAGCCCGTTAAGCAGTCATTAGATTCGGAGAAATAATACCAAGATTATTGGTTAGAATTTGACATTTGATGTTTTGAAATGATGAATAGACGTTCGAAGACAGTTGTTTCTATCTTTTTCGGTCTGTTGTATTCATTTGCAATGATATACTCAAACTATGGAACACAACTATTTGTGTTCCATGTTTTTTTATATGTTTTGAGGTTTGCAGCTGTATTTTCTCTGTTTTACTTTTTTTTGATACCCGCTGTGTATAATCATTCATACCTGTCGCGTATTTTCACTCAGGAAAGCGGAGATTATTATAAATTGTCGGATAAAGTAAAGATTTATCTCTTGTTTGCCGTCTGCTGGCTTCCTGCACTTATAATCAAGTATCCGTCATCTGTGGATTATGATTCGTGGGTGGCAATAATTCAGTATCAGAATAAGTTAATAAACGGAATGCAGCCGGTGTTTTTTGCTGTCATGCTGGGAAAAATTCTTGACTGGTTTGGACAGGAGATTGGTTTTTTCTTGTTTTCTGTCTTGCAGTATCTCATCATGATCTTTACATTTGGGCGAATTATCTCATATATTAAGTCTCTGGGCGTAACAAGAAAAGTGAGGGGATTCTTATTGTTTATTTTCATCATATCGCCTTTCACGCTCGGATATATAGGTGTTACGCTCAAAGATATTATTTATAGTCTGGCTTTAGTAAATATGGTCGTTTGCCTTTTAAGAATCATAGAAAGCAAAACCGTACTCATAAGAGACATCGTTGAGATATTGATATGGGGAACTGTGACCATTCTTTTCAGAAATAATGGAATACACTTAATGATTTTGCTTACTGTATTTTATATGGTTGAGGTCATACGCAAAAAAGTTCAAGTCAAACCATTACTTGCATTTGTTTCAGCAATTGTATTAGGTATTTCGATTGTGCAAGCTATTACTGTTGCTTACGAAGTGAAGAAACCGGATTATGCGGCACGCGAGATGTTGTCCATTCCCTTTCAGCAGACTGCCCGGTATGTCAGGGATTATGGTTATGATGTTACAGACGGGGAGAAGGAGATTATCGGCAAAGTCCTTGCATATGACGAATTGGCAGAGAAATACGATCCTAAAAGATCAGATGATGTCAAAGAAGGTTATTCTGGCGATTCTGAGTCTCTCAAACCGTATTTTAAGGTCTGGTTCTCACAGTTTTTGCGCCATCCGGCATGTTATATACACGCGTTTTGGGAGCAGAATCACTATATGTTCGATATAGTTTCTTCTACGGAAAACTACCGTTTCTTTGATGATTCCCTAAGACTGGCTGACATAGTGTTCTCGTCCATATGCTTCACTAATATGAAACTCCCCATCACATGGATTAATTCAAATCTGGCTCTGTCATGTTACATAGTGCTGTTTTCGTGGGTAATCGCACATTATGTTAAACGTAAGCGTAGTTTGATATACTACCTCCCGCTCTTCATTACGATGATAATAGCTTTGGCCGGCCCTGTTATACAAGGGCACCCGAGATATTTATTTCCGGTTATCTACTCAGCTCCTTTAATACTGATCCGTGAGTTAAGGAATATCAAAGACGACGCTGATCACCCTTGCAAGGCGTGATACAGGCAGCCCCACAACTGAGAAGAAATCACCGCGGATGCCCTGCACAAGCAGGGCTCCGCCATTTTGTATGCCGTACGCGCCGGCCTTGTCGTACGGATCCTTTGTATCGCAGTATCTCTGAATAAGAGCTCTCTGATAGTCATCCAGCGGATTGAAAATGACATCGGCGGCATCGGTGAAGGACACGGTCCTGTCCTTCGTCACGACAGCGACTCCCGTCGCGACGGTGTGGGTGTTGCCGGACAGCTCCGTCAGCATCCTGACGGCATCATCCCGGTCTACCGGCTTGCCCATTATCTTGTCCCCGAGCATGACCGAGGTATCGCAGCCGATCACGGCAACATCCTCTCCTTTATGTTTGCCGAATACAGCCTGTGCCTTGGCAAGTGCCAGGTGCTCTGATACTTCCGCCGCACCGGTTCCTGACAGACTGTCCTCAAGCTCTCTCTCATCTATGTCAGCCGTCTCGATCTCAAAGCCGGAAACGATAAGATTCATTAACTCTTTCCGCCTTGGTGACGCACTTGCAAGTATTATTCTCATTTTGTGTCCCTCACTGTATTTTGCGTGTTGTATAATTATAAACCAACAAGAGCGAAAATGATCGGAGGCATTACAATGAACACTTTGGTAGGGTACGGCAAGAACAAAGTTGAGATAACGATACCTGACGATAAATACCTTGGAACACTCGTTCCGAACGATGTCGAGATAGGACTCACGGGCATGGAGGAAGTTGCAAGGTCGCTGCAGGAGCCGATCGGCAGCCCGAAGCTCTCCGAGATAGTCAAGCCCGGGGAGAAGATCGTTATCGTAACGTCTGATGTAACGCGTCCGATCCCCAGCTACAAAGTCCTTCCGCCCGTCCTTGACGAGCTTGCGGCGGCAGGGTGTTCAGACGATGACATCACTGTTGTTTTCGCGCTGGGAAGTCATGGCGGTCATTCCGAGGAGCGCAAGAGATCGCTGGTCGGCGACGCCATCTATGACAGAGTAAAGTGCATCGATTCCGACATGGGTGACGTCAAGCGCATGGGCGTCACGTCCAAGGGCACGCCCGTCGACATCTTCACGCCCGTTGCGGAAGCAGACAGGGTCATTTGCCTCGGCAATATCGAATACCATTATTTCGCGGGATATTCAGGCGGCGCGAAAGCATTAATGCCCGGAGTATCCACAAGAGACGCCATCCAGAATAACCACAGCAGGATGGTAATGCCCGAGGCCTGTGCCGGCCGTCTCGAGGGCAACCCAGTCCGCGAGGACATAGAGGAGGCGGGCGCGATTGTCGGCATCGACTTCATCGTCAACGTCGTCCTCAACGAGAAGAAAGAGATAATCAAGAGCTTCGCCGGCGACAGCATCAAAGCGCACCGCGAGGGGTGCAGGTTCCTCGATTCCTTCTATGCGATCAAGCTTCAGGAGAAGGCTGACGTTGTTGTCGTAAGCGCCGGCGGCTTCCCCAAGGACATCAACATGTATCAGGCGCAGAAGGCCCTCGACAACGCCAAGCACGCGGTCAAAGACGGCGGCATCATCGTGTGGATCGCCGAGTGCTCTGAGGGACTCGGCGAGAAGCATTTCGAGCAGTGGATGACAGGCCACGACAAGGCATCTGACATGATATCTCATATCAAACGCGAGTTCATTCTCGGCGGCCATAAAGCGGCCGCGATCGCCCTCGTTCTGGAGCGTGCCAGGATAATACTCGTGTCCGGATTTGATCCTGATTTTGTCAGGAGCGTTCATCTCGAACCGCATTCTGACGTTCAGGGAGCCATCGACGAGGCAATAGCCGAGATGAGCAAGGTCAACCCCGGTTGCAAGGTGCTTGTCATGCCGTATGGAGGATCGACACTCCCGAGGGTTGGATAAGATCTGCACCGACCGGCAGGGGTGAGCCCGGATGAGTAAGAAGTTGGTTCACGTTCTCAGTTGACAGGAGTGCCTGAGTCTGCGTTTGTATCCGTTTTTATGCACCGGAGTGTTCTTTTTTACAAAATGTAGAGACATTGACCCCGATTGTCTCTACATTCCTGCACCGGAATGTTTGTTTTTACAAAATGTAGAGACATTGG
>CADBNJ010000340.1 GCA_902795955.1 Oscillospiraceae bacterium | reverse complement strand
TTTCAAGATCCGCGCCTTTTGCGAGGTTGTTCTCGCGAAGTGCTTGAATATATTATCAAGCGCTCTCCATAAAGTCAAGCGGTTTTTTTGATAATTTTCAACTTTTTGCAAAAAAAATCTGAGAAGCCCAAAACAGGCTTCTCAGACAGGTGTTCTTTTATATAAATAAATACATTAAACATACCCATTAACATCACGGCATCATATCGGTCCTGAAGGCTTCCTTACCTTGCCTCTGCGTTTCCTGCCGGAGTTCCTCAGCTGTCTCACCCTGACAAACAGAATGATATTGATAACCAGGATGGCAAGGACTATAAGGCCGACCGCACCGGATACAACCGGCTGCTCCTTGACAAAGAGAACAAGCGGATGAGTCCTTACCTTCTCGGCTACCGGAACAGGTGTAGGTGTCGGAGCAGGAGTTGGCGTAGGAGTTGCTTCCGGTTCATCCTCAACATAATTCACGAGCTCATCACCCGGGAATACAAGGCTGTCGTACTTCGGCTGCTGTGCCGCCGGCGCATTGACATATCTGTAATCACCTGTCGTTCCCGGATACTTCGTCTCGGGATTCTTCTCCCAGCATGTTATATGTCCGTAAGCCGTTACCGATGCCGCATACATAGTCGTATAGTAATAATAATCGGCAGGTATTCCGCAGATGGATATCATCAGCTCGTGACCGTTCTCGTTGACGGTGCAAAGCGTAAGTCCCTTGCCGGCTTCGTCAGTCGTACCGGTCTTGCCGCCTATTACCGCTATAAGGTGAGTATCAAAACCTTCACCGGTCTGCGAAGCAAGCCACGGGTCGAACAGAAGGTAGTCAGAGTTCTTCACATATGACCATGCATCGTGCCTGTGTCTGTTCGTCGCCTTGAATATATGGCTCGGCGAGCTTATGAGGATCTTGAAGTCACGGTTCTCGGAAGCTCTGCCCATTATCTTCGTAAGATCGGATGTGGTCGTGTAATGATCATTGTTATGAAGACCGTGAGCATTGACGAAATGCGTCCCGGTACATCCGATATTCTTTGCCCTGAGATTCATCAGACAGGCGAAAGCCTGTAGCTTATGGTGCTCTTTTATCTCTTCCACGGACTTGCCCAGCTGCTCCGTCAGGTATGACGCATTAACGCCGTCAGGCCCCACTTCGGTGCCGCCTGCAGGGTATTTGTCGATAAATGCATCGACCACGCCTTCGCCAAGCACGTTAGCCGCATCATTGCCCGACGGCAGCATAAGCCCGTAGAGGAGCTCGGATACCTGAACAGTCTCGTCCTTATATATACCCATTAAGGATGAGTCGGACGAAATATCCTTCATCGCCTCGGCAGATACTGTCAGGCGCGCATCCAGATCAAGATAATCGAGCGCCAGCTGGCATGTCATGATCTTCGTCTGCGATGCCGGATACACCTTCTTATCGGGTTCAGAGCTCAATATGATCTCCCCTGTCGTCTTATCGTAAACACAATACGACGCACAGTGTACATCCTCCAGTGGAGGCACTCTGAGCTGCGGCTGCTCGATGTCAGCCGACGCAGGTGCAGGCGGCAGGCAAATACCCGTAAATAAAGCCAAGGCGCCCGTCAGGAACACCTTGGCAATTCTTAAACTCAGCTTATTTCTCATCATCCATACCGTTATCTTCAGCTGCTGCATCCTCTGCAGAATTCTCTGCGGAGATCTCTGCTTCAGCCTCAGACACATCCGCGGCAGCTTCGCCTTCAGCGGCATCCTCCGTCTCGGCTTCATGATCTGTCAGCGCGAAATCAACGATCTTCGCATCCTTGGACCTCATGAGCCTTACACCTGAAGTGGCTCTGGACAATGTGGGGATCTCACCTGCGGATACTCTTATGATCACGCCCTGGTCGGTAATAATGAGCAGATCGTGCTCGTCATTAACGATGGTAACGCCTATGAGCCTTCCGGTCTTGTCACTGACTTTGTATGTGATCAGGCCCTTGCCGCCTCTGTTCTGTACCTTGTAGTCGTCAACGCTCGACCTCTTGCCGTAGCCGTTCTCAGAGATGACGAGAAGCTCTCCGTTCTCCGTTACAGGCTCCATGCCGATGACCTTATCGCCCTCCGACAGCCTGATGCCCCTGACACCGAAGGAATTCCTTCCCAGCTCACGGCAGTCATCGGAATTGAACCTTATAGCCTTGCCTTCCGACGTGACGAGAATGATCTCCTGCCCGCCTCTTGTAAGGCTTACGGCAACAACGGAGTCATCTTCCCTGATGTTGGTGGCAATAAGTCCGTTCTTGTTGATATTCGTATACTTGGATACGGCAGTCTTCTTAACTATACCGTTCCGTGTCGCAACGGTGAGATATGTATTCTCATCATCGAAATTATCGATCGGTATTATATTTGTGATCTTCTCGTTCTCCTGCAGCTTCAGAAGGTTGACTATGGCCGTGCCTCTCGCGCTTCTGCTCAGCGTCTCGGGGATCTTGTAGCCCTTGATCTTGAAGACGCGTCCCGTATCGGTGAAGCAAAGAAGGAACTTATGAGTCGTCGTGGTAATGATCTTCTCCACATAGTCCTCTTCCCTCGTGCCCTGGCCGGAGATGCCTCTGCCGCCTCTGTGCTGAGCCTTGTACGTATCGACTCTCTGGCGCTTGATATAACCCATGTGAGTGAGCGTAACGACGATATCCTCCTCCTGGATGAGCGACTCATCGTCGATATCATCAAACGAACCGTTAAGTATCTCGCTGACACGAGGTGTGGCAAACTTACGCTTGATCTCGAGGATCTCGCCCTTGATCGTCTCGTGGAGTACGTTCCTGTCACTGAGGATAAGGATATACTGCTCGATCCTCGCTGTGAGCTCCGCGATCTCCGCTTCGAGCTTCTCCCTCTCAAGACCGGTCAGACGGCCGAGCCTCATATCTACTATATGCTGTGCCTGCTTATCGGTGAATCCGAATCTCTCGCACATTCTGTCCTTGGCTTCCGCCTCAGTCCTTGATGATCTGATTATGGCGATGATCTCGTCGATGTGATCTATCGCGATGAGGAGACCTTCATCGATGTGGCGTCTGCCTTCATCCTTCTCCTTATCGAACTCAGTCCTTCTCGTAACTACGTTCTCCTGGTGCTGAACGTAGTAACTGAGGGCATCCTTAAGCGTAATGAGCTTAGGCTCCAGCTTGCCGTCCGCATCGGGAACGAGTGCCAGCATATTCGCGCAGCATGCATCCTGCAGCGCACAGTTCTTATAAAGCTGATTGAGGACAACATCCGGATTCGCATCCTTCTTGACCTCTATAACGATACGGACCTTCTCATTACGGTCAGACTCGTCACGCACGGTCGTTATGCCTTCAACCTTCTTCTCCTTGACGAGTTCGGCCATTCTCTCAATGAGCCTTGCCTTATTAACGGCGAAAGGAAGATCATGCACTATGATCCTCTGCTTCCCCTGATGGTCTTCTATCTCGCAGTGGGCACGGACAACTATCCTGCCCTTGCCGGTCGTATACGCCTCACGTATGCCCATGCTGCCCAGTATCTGACCTCCGAGAGGGAAGTCAGGGCCCTTGACGACAGTCATCAGGTCATCGATCGTACAATCGGGATTATCGAGCATCATTACGACGCCGTCTATTACCTCTCCCAGGTTGTGAGGAGGAATATTGGTAGCCATACCTACGGCGATGCCGACAGAGCCGTTAACGAGCAGATTAGGGAATCTGGAGGGCAGTGCCACAGGCTCCATCTCATGCTCATCGAAGTTAGGCCTGAAGTCGACAGTATTCTTGTTGATGTCTCTCATCATCTCGAGAGCGATCTTATCAAGCCTTGCCTCCGTGTAACGGTAAGCGGCCGGCGGGTCTCCGTCGATGGAACCGAAGTTGCCGTGTCCGTCCACAAGAGGATGCCTCAAAGAGAAATCCTGTGCAAGTCTTACGAGCGCATCGTAAACGGAGGCATCACCATGGGGGTGGAACCGTCCGAGCACATCACCGATCGTCGTAGCGCACTTACGGTACGGCTTATCGGGCGTGAAGCCCTGGGTGAACATGGAATAAAGGATCCTTCTGTGTACGGGCTTCATGCCGTCCCTGATATCGGGAAGAGCACGGTCCGATATAACTGACATAGCGTAGTCGATGAACGACTTGCGCATCTCTTTATCAAGATCTACAGGAACTATTGTCGTTTGCTCTGATTTGAAAACCTCATCCATCTGCGCTTCCTGCTGTTTGCGCATTTCCTTATCTTCGGCCATCAGATACCTCCAAGTTATAACATTACCTTAAAGATTATATCATAACTTAAAAATATTATAATATATATTATTTATATAAAACTTGTTTATTTCCTCATCACTTTACAGTGCAAGTGTCCGCAACGATGAACGTACCGTCATAGGCATAGAAACTGATCGTATATTCACCCTTGGCCAGCTTGCCGTTACCGTCGGCCGTCGCACCGTCATAGGTGCTCATGAACACGCCCTGGAATGATTTGCCGCTCGTCATACTCTTATATACCACCTTGCCGCCGTAGCTGACCTCGTAATATACAGAGGCACCTGCCGAATCACTGTCGAGAAGCAGATCAAGCTCTATCTTGTCGGCATCAGTGTATGTCTTATCCGAAGAACCGGAGGCGAACCAGTATGTCGACACAACATCGGAAGGCGTTACGGCTTCCTCGCGTCCGTCGATATCGCCTCCCTCAACCTTACAGATATCGCTTGCCATGGCATTACCGTTAATATCAAACATGGTGACCTTGTATTCACCCTTTGCAAGATGATTATCGGGATCAACGGGGACGCCTTCATCAAGCGAGAGGAGATAGAATGTATGCTCGAATGAAGGCTTGCTCGTAAAGACCTTTGTGCCGTTATACTCCACCTCGAAATAACACTCCGTATCATCGAATCCGGACTTGAGCTTAACCTCCATGCACAGCATCACCGTATTAACATATGTAACACCGTCATCCTCCTTGTCATGCCACCACCAGCAGATATAATCCACCCGGTCCTTGTCCATGATCTCGGCTCTTGATGACGCATTATCGGAACTTGTCACGGTCACGGTTCCGGAACCGGAACCGCTCTGTGAGGATACGGTGCACGTCGTTGTGATTATGAGACTGCCATCCTCATCATAGAAGAAGAAAGAGTAGTCGCCGTCAGCCAGATTGCCGGAATCCGACTTGTATATGCCCTTGAGGGAATCAG
>CADBNJ010000339.1 GCA_902795955.1 Oscillospiraceae bacterium | reverse complement strand
ATGACGGGAATGTGCACGCTCTCGTTCTTTGTTCCCGGCTTGATCCTGATATCGATTCCGCTGACGTCAGTCTTCGGGGTGATCTCTATGTTAGCCGTGGAATTCCTTCCGACTGATTCGCCGTTGGACCGGATGTTGAATGCTCCTACGGGTATCTTATGGAGGTCTGCTACCTCTGCAAGTATCTTCTTCTGTGTCTCATCAAGCTCTATCATCGCAATCTCCTCCATCCCATATAGCCGTAAGGTTGCAGTTCTTCACAACCGCCTCATTTGCGAGAAGCATCGGCATTATCTTGTCGGCATTGCCTCTTGCTGTCAGCTTGCCGTCCCTGATGAGAAGTATCTCATCGGCGATCTTCAATATCCTCTCCTGGTGCGAGATGATGATTATCGAGCTTGCCTCTATGTGCTTTCTCATGCCGTTGAATACTTCGATAAGGTTCTGGAAGCTCCACAGGTCGATCCCCGCTTCCGGCTCGTCGAAAACAGACATCTTCGACTTCTTTGCAAGAACGGTCGCGATCTCGATACGCTTGAGTTCTCCTCCCGACAGGCTCGCATTTACTTCCCTGTCGATATAGTCCCTCGCACAGAGACCCACTGCGGCAAGGTACTTGCACGCATCGGAGGAGGACAGCTTCCTGTCTCCCTTTGCCAGTCTCAGCAGGTCAAATACCTTAACCCCCTTGAACCTCACCGGCTGCTGGAAAGCAAATCCTATCCCGCCGCGGGCTCTGTCTGTTACAGACATGTCCGTGATGTCTTCACCGTCAAATATGATCTTACCCGAATCAGGCCTGATTATTCCCGCGATTATCTTGGCAAGTGTTGATTTACCGCCGCCGTTGGGTCCTGTTACGACGGTAAGCTTGCCGTCAGGAATCGTCAGACTGATATCGTCAAGTATCTTTTTTGTTACGCCGTCTTCCGTAACACTGTAAGTTATGTTTTGTAATTCGAGCACTTCTCTGTTGTCTCCTTTTTACAATTTTCCGCTATATTATAACATATGAACGCAGAAGTTAGCGCGCACTAACGCTTGCTGTCACCATCCTGTTCGAACACAGGAGCAAGGAACGGCAGCTGCGCACCGCAGTGAGGGCAGGTTGTATGATGACCCTCAACGTAAATTCCGCCGCAGTAATCGCAATTCTGCTGCTTGAGCACCTCATTTCTTTCAACTGTTATCGCAGTCTCGTATTTCCTGGCGCTTTTCCTCCCGAAGATCTGGATCAGCACTACGGCTGCTGCACCGGCTGCCGCAGCGACGCAGCCTGCGATCACAAATCCCCATATCGTGTACTGCCTCATCATCTCAGGAGTTGTGTCATCGAATGTCCTGGCGATCGCTCCGGCCGGTGACAGATCCCTGTTATTCTCAAGGAGATCCGTCAATTCCCTGCCGAACATTTTTGTCTCACGGTCACCCAGTATAGGATCCGTATCGTCACCCTGCATTCCTTCCCAGCTCCAGTCCTCCGACGAGGACTCATCGGGAACTGAATAAACGATCAGCCAGTGCTTCTCGTCCCTGAACCTTTCCACATAAAGGTCGTATGCATAGTCCTCCAGATTGCTTTTATCGGACCAGTCATAGTCATATACCGTACATACGGAAGGCGTGATCCCCGTCTCATCCTGAAATCTGATAAGTGATTCCATGAGCCGTCCCTCTTCCTCTACGGTCATTACATTTGCATGATCTGAAATGTAGATCGCGGTATCATAGTCGGTCTCCAGTTTATTCGGATAATGGAAAGCTTCCAGCATAAAAACAAGCGTGATCATTCCCATAAACATGACCGCAAAGAATGTCATTGCGACCCT
The DNA here is from genome assembly GCA_902795955.1 of Oscillospiraceae bacterium. Lineage (GTDB taxonomy): Bacteria > Bacillota > Clostridia > Saccharofermentanales > Saccharofermentanaceae > Saccharofermentans. The sequence goes on along the minus strand of CADBNJ010000339.1, from coordinate 1,039 downwards.
GGTGGAAGCAGCGTTTTTCTTTAGATCCGTGTTACTGAATATCTCGTTGGGAACGCCGTGCCAATAATAAATGTATCTTGTCGCTCCCGCGAAATAACTCCTGCTCATCCTCGTTCCCGAGCCGCCGTGCGAACCGCCGTGGAAACCTCCTCCGTGCGATCCTCCTCCCGATGAATGTGGCATAAACTTATCCCCTTTCCCTGTTCAATACCGTCACGGAGCAGGAAACTCGCCGTTGTCCTTACGGTCTCTCCCGGTCTCGTACACTTTGTACTGTGACCACAGTGTCTCCAGTGACTCGAATGAACTCTTGATATGATCCTTCCTGTGCATTCCAAGCGTGACCAGCAGCGCATTGATCAGCGACAGCGGCGCAGTAAGAGAATCGACAAATGACGCCATTGATGACGTGGCAAGAAGCGACACATCGGCATGCTCCGTCATCGGCGTGCCTGCCCTGTCGGTGATGGCTATGGTCTTGGCACCTCTCTTATGCGCATATGCCATGGAATTGATCGTACGGGCGGAATAACGCGGGAATGAGATCCCTATCAGAACATCGTTCTCCGTTATCGGCATTACCTGCTCGAACAGCTCGTTGGTGCAGTTGCTCCTGACAAGGACAACATCGTCGAACAGTACCGTCATGTAGAAATGCATGAACTCGGACAGCGTGGCGCTTGCCCTGATCCCCATGATGTAGATCTTCTTCGCCGCCAGGATAGTCTTCACGGCCTCATCGAAAGCATCGCTGTTAAGACTTGCCAGAGTCTCCTTCATGTTCTCTATATCGGCTCTCATGACCTCCTGTACGGCCGCTTTGTCATCCTCAAACCTCTCGGTATAGTCAAGCCTCTGAACGGACGTCAGACGCGATTTGAGCTCTTCCTTCAACGCCTGCTGGAATGACGGATAACCCGCAAACCCGATCTCCGTGGTGAACCTTACCACTGTCGCCTCGGACACGCCCGTGACCTCGGCTATCTTGGCCGCCGTCATGTATGCCGCCTTGTCGTAAGCTGTGAGGATATATTCCGCT
>CADBNJ010000338.1 GCA_902795955.1 Oscillospiraceae bacterium | reverse complement strand
GGGTAAGTGTATGAGAGAGAGGTTAAGAGATGTAATAGGGAGCTTCTTTATAAGCGTGACATTGATCAATATGGCGATGTTTATTCTCGGATTGATCTTCAGGCCGCAGCAGCAGTTCGGTTATGAGGTGTTCATTTACCCGCTCCTGTACGGGCTTATGGGATGCATTCCTGCCCTTGTGATAAATGTCGGCAGGGAGATGTCGGTAAAGCAGGCAGTCATACGCAAGATACTGCAGATGGTCCTTATAACCGTTCTTATGATCGCTATGATCTTCTCAGGCAGCCCGGTGAACGGCGATACCGTTCTTGCCGCCTCCGGAGTTGCATTGAGTGTTATTATTATATTTGTGGCAGTGAATATCATCACCTGGTTCCTTGATCTCAGAGCGGCAGCGAAGATGACGGATGATCTTGTGAGATTCCAGGAGAGACAGGGCGGACAGCCGTTGTGAGGTTTATGTCAAATGAAGGAGATACCGGTAACCGGGATAAAGAACATAAGGATCGGCCAGACGGAAGATGTTAAGGCAGGAACCGGCTGCACAGTCTTTTTGTGCGGTCAGGGGATGAAGGCCGGTGTGGACATAAGAGGAGGCGGTCCCGCTTCCAGGGAAGCATCGCTCCTCGATCCGCTGGCAGCTTCACAGGTTATCCACGGGATAGTACTGTCAGGAGGAAGTGCCTTCGGCCTTGATGCGGCAGGCGGCGTCATGCAGTACCTGGAAGAACGGAATATAGGATTCGATGTAGGAGTAACCAGGGTGCCGCTGGTGGTGCAGTCGGATATTTTCGATCTGACGGTAGGGGATCATAAGGTGAGACCGGATAAAAAGATGGGGTATGAGGCGGCAAGGCTCGCCATGGAAGAACCCAATTACAGAGACGGCAACTACGGCGCCGGTACGGGTGCGACGGCGGGCAAGTGCCTCGGAATGGACAGATGTACCAAGACGGGAATAGGAAGCTATGCCATCAAGCTGGATGAACTTGAAGTAGGTGCCGTTGTCGTCGTCAATTCGTTGGGTGATGTCTACGACTGGAAGACGGGACAATGCATAGCCGGGCTCCTGAACGAAGATAAAACGGGATTTGAGTGTTCGCCTCAATTGATCATGGACGGCATCAGTATAGTAAGAGACAGGCTTGTGCAGAATACGACGCTCGGTGTGGTGATCACAAACGCTTCTTTTGACAAATCATCACTGTGCAAGATCGCAGGAATGGCGCATGACGGTTATGCCAGATCGATCAGGCCCGTACACACGTCATTTGACGGTGATACTATCTACGCCGTGTCAGTGGGAGATGTAGAAGCCGACATGGATGTAGCGGGAACGATCGCCGCGGAAGTGATGAGTGAAGCGATAATAAGAGCTGTCAGGAGCGCGGTAAGTGCTTACGGCCATCCCGCATCAGGCGATATCCTTCATTCTGATCTCAGGTGACTTCCGACATATTCCCCTTCTCCCGCGCGGAGATAGATGAACGTGCTCTTGTAGCCGTAGTCAAGTTCTGATGCGTTATCCTTCAATGTGTAGAACAGCATGAATCTGTCACCCTTGACAGGAATTTTGCTCACGTCAGCCGGGAAATACACGCTTCCGAAAGAGTCGTCGGTGAAGTCGATCCTGTACCCGTCGAATCCGGGATCGGATATACGTTCGACCGTGCTGACGGCGGCTTCTTCGGCGAACCACTCCCGGCCCTGCGCATATTTGGAATAGCCTTCGGTTCTCATGATATCCTCATCGGTGATCTGACGCAGAGTCGTAACGGCAGATGTGCCGTCGGTGTCAATGAGACTGTTCCATGATGTCTCGACAGTCATGTCCTTTACGCTTCCGTTTGCCATCATGATGCAAAGGAATACGGTCACTCCGACAAAAATGAGCGAGAATACAGCCTCAAATATAATGGCGGAAGGCTTCACGAGGTCCGGGCACAGGACGTTCCCGGGATTCTTCGGATCGATGTTTATCGTGACCACATCGCCGAGCGCAATACCGGAATCCTTTTTGGCAGGGAAGACGTCATAAACACTCCTGCACCTGATCCCCTCATACGAATACTCGAAAACAGGAGACGTATACATGACGGGGATCCTCGAAGCCGCTGAATTCGTGTTGGAACTGTCATAATCGACCTTGCGGACATATCCGGTGCATTTGGCTTCCGCAGTCGCCCTGTATATCAGCCTTCGGGAGAATGCGTTGATGACCGTCATGGCAAGAAGCCCGAGGCCGGACCCTCCGAACAGAACGATGAAGATCCAGACAAACGTCTCGCTCCCGGTAAACCTGTCTCTGAACAGTATAAAGCCAATGACTGCGGTGCTTACCGCAAAGATAAACACTCCCATTACCCTGTTCTTCAGCGATGCGCTTGAAGCTTCTCCAGGGTTAGCCCTGCCTGTCACTATGAGCATCAGGCCGGCACAGGCAAAGATTCCGGCGAACATGATCCCGCCTATGACGAGCTGCTTGAGGACCAGAGATACGATGATCCCTATAAAAACAATGACGAAAACTATGCCGGCCACTGCGGATCTTCTTTTTTTGCGTTCCTCTTCATCGGTGAGTTCAGCGGGTGTTCTGATACCGTACAGTTTGCTGTTAAGGTCACGTATATCCGTAGTTAATACTTCTTTTGCAAAGGTATTATATTCACTGAACAGTCTGTGGTATTCCTCATCCGTTATGAACTGGTCTTCGCTGTAATT
>CADBNJ010000337.1 GCA_902795955.1 Oscillospiraceae bacterium | reverse complement strand
TTGCCGAGCGGCACTTTGAACACGAACCTCATGAACAGCAGATGTACCGCCGATATCGCACATGCGGGAATGAGCCTTGCTATGAACGAGTACCAGATCATGCGGCCCTTGCCCGAAGGTGATACTGAGAGCCTTGACGCCTCCCTCGATACGTCTGCCTTGAGATCCGCCACGAGATTGACTCCCGTCATTGCCGTGAAGAAGATCCCCATTACGAGCGTGCTGAAGAAATACCATGCATAGGGATTCGGATCATCGGAAAAGGCTCCCATATCGGCCTTTGTGTACTCAAACGATTCCTGAAGCGCCGCGGTCATCTCAGATGCCTTGGCAGGAGATACGGCATACGCCTCGCTTATCAGTTTGTAGTTGCTCCTGTATGTGTCTGCCATCGTCTTGGAGATCACTCCTGCTGTCGTCGAGTGACCCTCGCTCAGGAAGACCTCAATGTTGTCATCTGACGCAACAAAGAGTATCTCCAGGTCGCCGGATCTTAACAGCGACATCGCTTCATCCCACCCTGATGCCTCCACCATATCAAAGAAGTAGTTCTCCGAGTCCTTGTCTGCGAACAGTCCTATCATCGATTCGAAGCCTTTGGCATACATCCCTTCAGACTCCATTATCAGCGAAGTCTTTACGGGATCGATCGAATTCTCGATACTGTATATACTCCCGAAGGCAACGTTCATACATGCCATGATGCCGAGCGGAAAGACGAGGCACCAGAACAGATACGTCTTGCTGCGCAATACCTTGAGAAGATAGTACTTGAACATATCTTTACCCTCCTTACCATCCTTCCTTATTCGTCTCTCAGGGATTTGCCCGTCAGTTCAAGGAAAACATCGTTCAGCGTCGGCTGCTCCGAGAATATCTTTCTCATCTTGTATCCCTTGTTCTGCAGGACATTCACGATATCAATGACATTGTGCTTGCCCGATCCCGCTTCAACCTTGAGCATCTTTCCGTCGTATTCGACACTGTAGACATTTGCAAGTTCACTTATCTCTTCCTTTGTTCCGTCGTCAAGCCCGGATGTCTCTATAGTGATTATCTCGCTCTTCTTGATCATGCTCTTGAGCTCGTCGATCGTACCCTCGGCGATCGTGCTGCCCTTGTCGATGATGAGCACCCTGTCACAGAGCTGTTCGACTTCTTCCATGTAGTGCGATGTGTAAACGATCGTCGCACCGTTACTGCGCAGTTCCTTGATGCCCTCCAGGATCTTGTTCCTGCTCTGCGGATCGACTGCGACCGTAGGCTCATCGAAGAAGATCAGCTTTGGCTTGTGAACGATCCCGCAGGCGATGTTGAGCCTTCTCTTGAGACCGCCTGACAGCTTCTTTGGACGGAACTTCACGAAATCATTCAGCGCCACAAAGTCGATCGCTTCCTGAACATACTTCTTTCTTGTCTCTTTGTCCTTTATATACAGCCCGCAGAAGAAATCGATATTCTCATATACCGTAAGCGAATCATATACGGCCACCTCCTGCGGCACCACACCTATCTTTGCTTTGATATCGTATGCTTTGGGGCTCATCTCCTTGCCGAATACGGTTATCGTTCCCTTGTCGTATTCAAGGAGCGACAGAATGCAGTTGATGCATGTGGATTTACCTGAACCGTTAGGCCCGAGGAGACCGAAGATCTCACCCTCGTTAACGCTCATGGAGAAGTGATCCAGAGCGATCAGTTCCTTGTATCTTTTGACCAATCCTTCAACCTTAAGTATCTGTGACATATTTACATCCTCCCGTGATCCTTGATCATCTGAGGATATTATCGTCTTAAGGCCTGCGCCTCTCAAGTGAGCCGCGTCACGAGTTCCGTGTGACAAATGTCATTACTGATCGTCTTCGTATATCTTCCCGCCGGGTATATATCGCTCAAGTCTTTGTCTCATAAAGGATCTCATGTCATCCCGTATGGCGCGCGGATATACCGCGTACCCGTCCTCCGTCCCGAATGGAAACCAGCACACTTCAGAATCCGGTTCCTGCCTCCTTATGGTCTTAAGATAGGATGCAGATATCCTGAATGTCCCGATGCTGACGTCCCTTATCCTGCTCAGATCCAGTTCGGAAGCGAGCCTGTCCGCGAATCCGCCGTAGATCTCCTCCCATCCGCTGACATATATCATGGGATCGATGCAGATCCTGACATTGCAGCCGCCGTCGATGGCATTGCGGGCAGATCTGAGCCTTGCACGAAGCGGCGGCGCACCGTGTTCGAACCTCTCCGATATCACTTCCGGTGACAATGTATATGCATAGATCACGTTGGGCACCGCTCTGAGTTCCGCAGGTGCCGATTTGGTCCTCATCTCGATAAGGACGTCCGGGTTCTCCGATGCGAACTCCGCCCACAGCGACGCCTGCCCGGTGATGCTGTCCATGGCGATCAGATCCGTATCGAAGGACACGCACACATACGGATCATTAAGCTCTCTGATCTTCGCGAAATAATCCTCAACATTAACAAAACACACGATATTCGCCGTGCTGTACATCCCTTTGAGAAAGCAGTATTCGCAGTCGAACGGGCAGTTCATGCTGCTCGCCGTGTAGTAGAAATTCTTCTGCCCGAAAGCCTGGCACACCGGCGCCCCGGGGTATATCAGCTCCCCGTCGCCCACCGCAAGTATCAGCGCCCTCGCCCTGCTCTGCAGGCCATACGATTGCCTTCCCCTGTTGAATATATCCTTGTAGTGGTCGATCAGTATCACTTCCGACCGCGGAAGCCGCGCCAGGATCTCCCCGGTATGAGGGTTACCGAGAGCCCTTTTCTCAACATAAACGTGTGACAGGAACTTATTGAAGGAGCCTTCTCTTGAACTCATTCAAGACCTCCTTGCCGGCCCTTCTGTCAGAGGCGGGAATAAGCCCCTCCGACCTCATGTCATCGAGTATCTTCTCCGTCTCCCGACCGCTGTTCCTGCAGTACACAAACAACTTTATAAGGTCCTGCCTCATCGTCTCCGAGCACTTGAGATCCTCCGCATATTCCTGAACATCCGGCATCTCCGGAGATTCCTCCTCCTTAACGCTCCTGAATACTTCAACGGCGGACGTGATATCATCCAGATTATCCCTCACCGTCATCTCCAGGATCTTGTCCGTCAGCTCCTC
>CADBNJ010000336.1 GCA_902795955.1 Oscillospiraceae bacterium | reverse complement strand
TACCTGTTCTCGGGGCACCCTGAGTATCTGAAGGAACTGTCACCCATATATTACGGCAACAGGTCGCTTGTCGAACTGTCCTCGATGGGCAGGACGGATTATGCCGGCAAGTCCATACTGATCTCCGCCGCAATGACAATAATCTGCTCGGCGGCAGCCGTGCTGGCAGGCACAATACGAAAGAGAGGCAGAGCATGACAACATTGATCAGATCAACACTTAAACTCCTGTTCAGGAATAAGGCCTTCTGGTTCTTCCTCCTGATAGCACCTGCGATATCCATCCTGATCATGAACGTTGACATGAACTATTCGATCGTCGACACTCCCTCGGAGAGACATGAGATCGTTCAGATCGAAGCGGATGAGAAGGTCGCATATTACGGAGGAGCTGCTTCTTTCGCCGTGAAAGTATATGATGCATCAGGAAGTGAATTGAGCGGGCTTCTTCTTCAGGACCTGGCCGGTAACGGAATGTATACGGTCTGCCGGGCACAGGTTCCGGACATGACTGACGCATCTCTCGGGGAGCGTATCAGATATGATGCGATGAACGACAGGATGGGTGCGGTTCTCTACATAAGCCCGGATTTCGATGCGCTGGTAAGAGAAGGCAGGACGGGTGAAGCGGTCAGGATAGCAGTGATGTCCGACGATTCGAGATCGGAGCTCTTTGTGAACGACATAAAGCTCGAGCTCGGCGAAATGATGCTTGCCGGCGACGTCAGCAGTATCAGCAATGTAAGGGACAGCCTTCCGCGCAAGGAAACCGTCAAGATCGCTGCTTCCGGTGAGCGTGAACTGAGCCGTGAACAGGAGAATTCCAAGATGAAGATGGGGTATGCTTTCTCCATCCTGACGTTCGGCTTCGTCTTCTGCGGAGTATTCGTCGCCCATACGGCGATCGAAGAACAGAAGAATATGGTCCTGACCAGGATCCGCCTCACCGGCAGCAGAGACATCAGATACCTCATCTCCAAAGCTGTCTGCGCAGTCATTGTCTCGGTGATGATCACGGCGGTTCTGGCTGCCGGACTTGCATTGACAAAACCGGATATCGCTTCGATCGGGCTTCCCGGATTTGTCCTGATCGTCTTCATGATTGGAATAATATTCAGCATAACAAGTCTGTTCCTCGGAATGATCTCCGGAGAGGTAATGTCATCCAATTTTATTGCCTTCACTATATGGTGCATGTCATCACTTTTTGCAGGCCTCTATTTCCCGCTGGACGACAGTTCTAAGCTTATCAAGGCAATCTCGCTGGTCATGCCCCAGCGCTGGTTCATGGAGGGCGTTGAGATGATCCTGGTCAAGGACAGCAAGGCATTTGTATATCTTATCTGTATCACAGCCGCATACTTGATGGTAATATTAAGCATAGGCAACGCCGGCATAAGACTCAGGAAGCAGGAGGCATGAATCTCATAAAGGAGCGTCATGAACAGCAGGGCTAAGAATATATTCTTTCCGGTAACGAGAATAGCTTTGATACTGACCTTTATGGTCTACTGTTGTATACAAAGTTTAAGCGGAGCAGGGGTATCGTATCTGATACTCCTGCTTGCCGCCGTTTATGTGAGCGTGATGGTGATTCGCGAATCTTTCCTGGGAGTGACCGGGGTCATTCTTTCCGTGGCGGGAGCCGTCATCATGTTACCGCTGTTGATCATAGGTGGCAAAAGCTTCATCCCGCTCCTGTTCCTGACAGTGCTTGAGGTGCTCTCCGCCTTCAAAGCCGGTCTCAAATGGTATCTGATCCTTATACCTTGTGCATTGATCCCTGGTACTGAAGAGTCTGCAGCAAGAATAATCATATGCTCCATAACGGCTCTGTTCTATATCCAGAATAATCTTATCATCGAGCCGTACAAAAAGCAGATGTTCGAGGATACCCTCAAGGAGCAGGGACTTAAGAAAGACATAGAACGCAAGGAGTACGAAGCCAGAGCCGAGCTCCAGAGGAACATGCTCATGGCGGAGAACCGGTCCCTTGAAGAGAGAGCCTCTCTCTCGCAGACGCTTCACGACAAGCTCGGTCACAACATTAACGGTTCCGTCTACCAGCTTGAAGCCGTGAAGCTCCTGATGCGTAAGGACCCTGACCGGTCCGAAAGCATGGTACAGGGAGTCATCGATCAGCTCAGAACGGGAATGGATGAGATAAGAGCGATACTCCGCAAGGAACGACCCGAGAAGAAGAGACTGGCGATGCTTCAGCTCGTCGACCTGTGTGAGGACTGCCGCAGCAAGGGCGTTGAAGCAGAGCTTAAGACCGAAGGCGATATGTCGCTGCTGTCTGATCAGCAGTGGGAGATAATACTGGATAATGCCTATGAGGCCATATCAAACTCAATGAAATATTCCAGATGCAGGCACATAAATATCAAGATAATTGCCATGAATAAGATGGTGAGGTGCAGCATATCCGATGACGGAATAGGCTGTGATAATATAACGGACGGAATGGGCATAGCCGGAATGAGACAGAGGATGCGTTCTGCCGGAGGAGTCCTGAGCTTTGAGACGACTGCCGGCTTCACTGTCAATATGCTTATCCCGATGCAAGGAGAATGACATGGACAGGATAAAAGTAATTATTGCCGACGACAGCGACTTCGTAAGAGAGGGAATGAAGATAATACTTGAGACAGACGGAGACTTCGATGTAATAGGGTGTGCCGCTGACGGACAGCAGGCTCTGGACATAGCACGCAGGGACCGGCCCGACATTTTCCTCATGGATATACAGATGCCGGTAATGGACGGAATAGAAGCTACGAAGATCATTGCCGAAGAAGGACTCGGCAAAGTGCTTATACTTACCACTTTTGACGATGACGACCTCGTCCGCCGGGCACTGGCAAACGGCGCATCGGGATATCTTATCAAAAATCACACACCGGAGCATCTGAAGCAGACCATAAGGTCAGTCTATAACGGCGTGGGCGTAATGGAGGAGACTCTTCTCGGATCGCTTACCGAAAGCAGTATCCGCGCCGGCAAAGGCTTTGTCAGCGACGGCTATACCGACAGGGAACTCGAGATCGTCAGGGCAGTAGCCGACGGCCTGTCCAACAAAGAGATCGCCGCCAAACTCTTTATCTCTGAGGGGACGGTCAAGAACTATATAACAAATATCCTCGCCAGGGAAGGACTGTCCCACAGGACGGCCCTGGCTGTTTATTATCTGACGGGAAAGAAGTAGGGGAGAGTCAGGTAGTGCGTGGCAGCTTGGGTGTTTGAGTGACGTGAGTGACGGTAGTGCTTGATCGACCGGCAGTGTTGATCGACATGCATGAGACATCCGGACCTAATCCCGTTTCCTTGCGGAAACGGTGCGGGACATATTGTTAGTCATCCCACCCTGTTGTATCCGTTTTTATGCACCGGCCGGCTTCCCGTGCGGAGATTGTCTCTACATTCCTGCACCGGAGTGTTCGTTTTTACAAAATGTAGAGACATTGACCCCGGATGTCTCTACAATTCTGCACCGGAATGTTCTTTTTTACAAAATGTAGAGACAATGACCCCGATTGTCTCTACATTCCTGCACCGGAGTGTTCTTTTTTACAAAATGTAGAGACATTGACCACGAT
>CADBNJ010000335.1 GCA_902795955.1 Oscillospiraceae bacterium | reverse complement strand
GAATAATCCCGGGATGACCGGATCGCTGGTATTCCAGGGGTGTTTGGCAGTCTGCATGTTCGCTCCGCTCATTGCAGCCTGGATCGCCAAGGGAAATCTCAAGGGCATGGGATGGAAGCCGAAGTTCAAGGGCAACATCAAATGGCTCTTCACGGCTGCTTACATTGCCATCCCCCTGACAGCTTTGGGAGCAGCGCTGTTCTTCGTCATTTTCCCGAATCTTTTCGACGGGAGCGGATCGACAGCGATCGCCCAGGCAAAAGCACAGGGCGTTGACCTTGCCAAAGCACTCGAGCAGGCCGGACTGGATATCAAGACATACCTGATAATTCAGATCGTTCCGGCAGCGCTCATTGCCCCCTTCATCAATATCATAACGGCGATCGGCGAAGAGACCGGCTGGAGAGGATTCCTTTATCCGGAGCTCAATAAGAGTTTCGGCAAGGTTGGAACATGGCTTATAGGCGGCACCATCTGGGGCGTATTCCACTTCCCTGCAATGATCTTCGGAGGATATGAGTACGGCACAAACTATCTTGGTGCACCTGTGCTGGGACTTGTCACATTCACGGTCTGCTGCATAGCTTTAGGCATATTGGAGGAAGTTGTATACGACAGGACAAAGTGCATCTGGTACGCTGCTCTCCTGCACGGTTCGTTCAATGCAATAGCAACGATCCCGCAGTTGTTCATGAATGTAAATGATCCTGATATCAACAGGAATCTGGTGTTGGGACCGCTGCCTAACGGACTTATCTCGATGATCCCGTTCATCATATTTGCAGTAATCCTGGGAGCATGGTCGATCAGAAGAAAGAAGGTGGAATCATGATAATACGTATAGACGAATATTCTGATGTGCCCATCTACATGCAGATCAGGAATCAGATAGTGATGGGGATCTCCTCCGGTGAACTTAAGCCCGGAGAGCAGCTCCCGACAGTAAGAGCACTCGCCCTCGAGATCGGCATCAACACCATGACGGTCAGCAAGACCTACCAGCTTCTTAAGCAGGAAGGCTATATCATGACTGACCGCAAGAACGGCGCCAGGGTCCGGGACAACATCGCAAAATCCGGTGTGCTCAGTGAAGAGAACAGGACAGAGCTCCGGCGCATCGTATCGGAAGCGAGGCTCGCGGGAATATCAAAGGAAGAATTGAAGAAACTCATAGATGAGTTGTACTAAAAGAATAAGGGGGTTATTGTTATGACCTGGTTGATCAAGTTAATAATGTTTATATGCATAGTTCCTTCGGCACTTGCGATATTTGCGATCGGATTCCCGGCATCACCTGAGAAGAGGAAGATGATATTCGGTGTCCGCGACAATCCAAAGTTCCATACGCCGGAGACGGTACAAAAGGTTAAGGAGATCGTATCATCGAACCGCAAGGCAGCTTTTGTCATCACGATGGCCGTCTGTCTTATCAGCATCATCCTGCTGTTCCTCCCCGCAACCGGCATCACAATACTTGCATGGACCTTGCTCGTTTTCGTTATGCTCCTTATTGCCGTACCTTTCGGAAAGGGCAACACGGAACTCAAGAACCTGAAGAAGGAGCTCGGGATAACAAAGTCAGGAGTTGTCTATACGGACCTCTCGAACACGGATACCATTCATGCACTCAAGCTCCCCTGGATCATCCTGCCGAATGCGGTTGCACTGGCCGGAACAGTCTTTGCGGTACTTGTAGACTTTGGTGTTATAAGGATCACTGAGAGTCTCGCATGTGAGAAGTACGCACTTACGACGATGAGCCTGTCGTTCTTCTCCCTGGCAGTTATGTTCGTCCCCATCGCCATTGTAATGGACAGGACAAGGAACATGGTCATCTCCAGGGACAGCAATGTGAACGCAAATTACAACAGGGCCAAGAAGAAGACATGGGCAGACCTCATTACCGCGATGTCCTGGGCAAATGCGCTCTTCCTTACCGGCTATTCCATACTCTGCATATTCCTGAACAGCGACATGGTAATCCTTGGCGGAATCCTGATATACACTGCCCTGATCATGGCGATCGTGATTATCGGAGTGGTGAACCAGAAAGCCGTAGAGAAGAGATATGAGCGCGATACGGATCTTGAACTTCAGGATGATGACGACAACTGGATCTTCGGCATGTTTTATTACAACCCGAACGACAGCAGGCTCAACGTCGAGAAGAGGTTCGGCTATGGCGCTACGATCAACATAGCGCACCCGGCAGGCAAGGTGATCGCTGTAATTACCGCATTGCTGCTGTTAGGATCGATCATCTTTCTGATCTACCTTGCGGTCACGGGTCAGATGAACACCTACACCGGCATCAATGTTCCGTTCAAATAGCACTCTCAAATCCCAGTTCCTCTTTCATCAGTATCATGAGGGGTATTCCGAACAAGATCGGGAAGAGAGCCGTGTTGAGCACGACGACGGTAAAGAACATCAGCCAGTCAACCTCCGGGTAGAAAGCTGCTACTGACGGTGTGATGATTGCCGCCTCAAATATGG
>CADBNJ010000334.1 GCA_902795955.1 Oscillospiraceae bacterium | reverse complement strand
TCAGAATACTCTGTGTACCACTCTATCTAACAGCCACCTACACAGAGCACTAGTCAGAATACTCTGTGTATCACTCTATCTAACAGTAACTTACACAGAGCACAAGTCAGAATACCGGTCCGATTCCTTGATTCTCCGGTACCGGTCGTCCAAGCCACTCCGGTCACCAAGTCACCCCGGTAAATCCCGTAACAGCTTGCCCACATCATACTTACCCGTCTCCTCCCTCCCGGCTGAACTCCCCCCACGGACTCCGTGAATAACCATAAATAATGCTGTCTCGAAGCAAGTCGAGACAGCACTTTTATCATTCAGTCCGTTAATCCTGCAAAAGGGAATAATACCTTGTTATTTCTGAGGCTTGCCGTGGCACTTCCCCGCCAGCGCGCAGGAAGAGCAATTGCATCCGCAGGAGCTCTTACCTGCCTTCTTATCCTTTATCATGCTGCGGACCGCGAAGAATACGGCCACGCAGATGAGTGCGATGACAAGGATGTTAACCCAGTTAGCTGCAAGCCAGTCGAGCATTTTATTTCTCCTTCACGGCGCCGGTATATTTCTTTGCAGGTCTGAACAGGAGATAGCACAGTGCTGCAAGAACTATTATAGCAAACACGAGGCCTACTGCGTTAACGGATCCTGCGAACAGGAGACCGATCTGATAGATCATAAGAGATACGGCGTAGGCGAAGAGGCACTGATAGCCGATTGCCAGCCATGTCCATTTCGCGCTGTTCATCTCACGCTTGATCGCACCGATTGCAGCGAAGCAGGGAGCGCAGAGGAGATTGAATACGAGGAATGAGAAGCCCGCAAGTGCCGTAAGTCCCTCGAAGTCGAGAACGCCGAAGACACCTACTACCTCTTCCTTGGCAACGAGACCCATTATCGTAGCGACGGTCGCCTTGATGTTGGCAAAGCCGATAGGTGCGAAGATCCACATTACTGACTTGCCGATCATGCCGAGCACGGATGACTCGAGTTCCATGTCAGTATCAAATCCGAAGCCGTTGCCTGTATCACCGAATACTTTGCCGAGCCAGATGAGGATGGAGGAGATGAGAATGATCGTTCCTGCTTTCTTGATGAATGACCATCCGCGCTCCCACATAGATCTCAGGAGGTTGCCTATTGTAGGAAGATGATATGCGGGAAGCTCCATGACGAAAGGAGCGGGGTCGCCGGCGAACATCTTCGTCTTCTTGAGAATGATACCCGAGATGATAACTGCCGCAACTCCGATAAAGTATGCTGCAGGGGCCATCCATGCGCCGCCCCAGAAAGTGTGGCGGAACAGAGCTGCGGTAATAAGCGCGATGATCGGCATCTTGGCACCGCAGGGAATAAACGTTGTTGTAATAATGGTCATCCTGCGGTCACGCTGACTCTCGATCGTACGTGAAGCCATGATACCCGGAACGCCGCATCCTGACGCAACGAGCATGGGGATAAATGATTTGCCTGACAGACCGAATCTTCTGAATATCCTGTCGAGCACGAAGGCGACTCTCGCCATGTAACCGCATGCCTCAAGGAATGCGAGGAGCAGGAACAGTACGAGCATCTGGGGAACGAATCCGAGGACTGCACCGACACCGCCGACGATACCGTCAACCACAAGACCCGTTACGAATTCGTTCGCACCGGCTTTCTCAAGGAGTGAGGATATAAGAGAAGGGATTGAGGGAATGAATACGGCGCCTTCCGCCTCGTCCATTCCGGGCGATGTGAACTCGCCCTCCTCATCAAGCGCACCCGATGCCGTGAGAGGTTCTGACAGGTCAAAGCCGTTCTCTGCAAGCTCATCTGCAAAGAAGCCGTAATCCTCTTCAAACGCCCCGAAATCAGCTTCCTCGAAGTCGCCCTTAAGGTTCTCGGCACCTGATACGTCTTTCTCTACAGCAGCATCTATCACTGCCTTAACATCATCCGTAAATACGGATTCGCCTGCCCACTCGTCGACCATTGCATCATACTTGGACTGGCCGATGCCGAACAGATACCATCCGTCTCCGAACAGGTTATCGTT
>CADBNJ010000333.1 GCA_902795955.1 Oscillospiraceae bacterium | reverse complement strand
TGCCCATCTGTTTTTGTCTGGATACATCAGGATCCATGATGGGTAATCCGATCAAACAGCTTAATCAGGGTCTGTCCAACTTCCTTGCTTCGATCAAGGCAAATGATGATACGAGATCGGCTACCGATATTGCCATCATTACTTTCGGATCGGCTGTAGAAGTTGTAATGCCTTTCGGTAGGATATCCAAGGACAAAGGTCTTCCTGAGATCTCCGCATCCACAACGCTTACTCCTATCGGTGAAGGTGTACTGACTGCGCTCGAGCTGCTCGATCTCCGTAAAAAAGGCTATAAGGAGCTGGGGATCAAGTATTACCAGCCCTGGCTCGTCGTTATTACAGACGGTGCGCCTCAGGGCCCTAATGCAATGGCCAACTACGATCTTGCTGTCAAGGCTTGTAATGAGCTGGAGCAGAATGATAAGCTCGTGGTCTTCAACATCGGTGTAGGTAACGGCGTTGATTTTGATCTGCTTAAGAAGCTTTCTGTTAAGCGTCCCGAGCCTATCTCGGTCAACTCGGCTGATTTCGGTAAGCTGTTCGAATTCCTCGGATCGTCAAGTTCTTCTGTTGTCTCATCCGGAATGAATGATGATGCTCTCTATAATATCTCGACCGAACCTGAGGGCGAGTCTGTCGGGGTTGATGATTTCTTCAGCTTTGTCGAGGATGAGGAATAATGAGTATTACTGTTGGCTGCGTAACACAGACAGGACAAAAGCATGTCAGCAGAGGTGTTCCTTGTGAGGATGCTTCTCTTGCCGTACAGAAGAACGGTGTGAGCTGCGTTGTAATTGCGGATGGTGCAGGTTCCAAGCAGTATACACATGCCAGGTTCGGATCAAAGGCATGTACTGAAGCGATCGCCGAGCTTCTGACGGAGCATTTTGATGCGCTTTATAACGAGAACCGTGAAGCTGCCATCAGAAGTCTGGTTATTGCCCGCGTTCATATTGCTTTTGCCGATATCATGAAAGAGATGCAGCTTGATTCCATTGAGCAGCTGTCCTGCACTTTATTATTCTGCGCAGTGAAGGACAGAAGGGTCCTTGCAGGCCATATCGGTGACGGTCTCATGGTCAGGGTATCTTCTGACGGATTGTCTCCTCTTACAATGCCCCAGAATGATTCTATGGGTCATACATATTTTGTTACTGCCAATCATGCTGCAGATTACCTTAGGATCGTTAAGACCACTACTGATAATATCCATGCTGTCTGTCTGATGACTGACGGAGTACAGGATTCAGTCTATGATGAGAATTCCGGCTTTGTTAAGCCCGTTGTTGCAAGGATGGCAGAGACATTCTCTTCGGGACGTGAGAACGGTGAGAAGGAGATCAGCGGCATCATTGACAAATTTATTGTCGGCGGAAGCAATAACAGTGACGATTCGTCATTTGGAGTGTTGTATTTCGACGGTACGCAAGCGCCTGACACATCATCCTCCAAGAATGGTGCCGATGCTTTCCCGAGATCGGAAGATACCTTTAAGAAGCTTCAGGAAGAGATGGTTCCGCGTGTCAAGAAGGCACGTAATATCATAGTGGAGGCTAACATTAATAAGAATGTTACGCCCGATCCTGATAAAGAAGATGATCATGTCGCCAAGGCAAAAGCTTCAGAGAATGAGAAGCAGGCTCAGGAGACTGAGAATAAGATCGAAGATATCAAGGCGTCTGTCAGGAAGAAGACGATGCTTTATGTAGGTGCAATGATCTTCGAGCTTCTGATAATAATTGCACTTGTGATTTTTGTGTTTATGAGAAAATAAATTTTGGGAGGGAAATATGGCTGAAGACGAACGTAAATATGAGATACTGCCCGGAGTAAAACTCCCTGATTATAAGACCCTCAAAGAGGCGTCTTCCAACTTCGATGATACCGGAGTTGAAGATATCAACATCAGGAGTGTCGGATATATTACTGACGATAACGGTGTGCCTGACAGAGCAACTCTCGAAGAGATCAAGAGGCTTCAGGAACTCGGCGATGAAGTTGCCGAGAGTGAACAGAAGGCGAACGAAGAGAGCCGTAAGAAGATGCAGGCGATCATGCAGACAGCCGTCACTAAATCAGCTTCCCTGGATGATCTTAAGCAGACTGCGATCAGGCAGGCAAGCGAGGAGAAGCTTGCTGAGATCGAGAAGCGTAATCAGGAAGAGGAAGCGCGTGCTGCAGCAGAAGAAGAGAAGAAGCGCATGCGTGAAGAGAGAAGGGCTATGCAGCGCAAACAGCTTGAAGACGCGCGTGCAAGGTCTGCGGCTGCCGCAGAGGCTGCTGCAGAGGCTGAAGAAGGTGCTTCTGCCGATGAAGGAACAGAGGATATTGCCGCTGAACCGATCGAGGCAGCTGTTGAAGCAGTGGTCGTTGAAGGGGCTGATCTCGGCATAGAATCAGCAGAGAATACGGTTGATGAACCTGTATGTCTCGAAGGTGATGTTCTTGTTGACGATTCTATTGCAGAAGATAATCCGGCTGATACAGAAGTTGAACCCGAACCTGCTGTTGTTGAGCCTGAGGTCGATATCGATGCTACGGGTGTTATATCTACCGATGAGGAAACATTTGAGGATTTCGGTGAATTCCTTGATGACGATAACAAAAAATAAGATCAGAGGTTAATATATTATGGCTGAGAAGAAATCATCCAAATCAAAGGAAATCAAGCTGGCAGCCGATTTCCCTAATCTTTACAAGGAATCCGGTAAGGCTGACATCAAGGCAGCTATGGATTTTGCGGAGGATTACAAGTCTTTCCTTGACATTTCCAAGACTGAGAGAGAATTTGTAAAGAACAGTCTCGAAGCATGCAAGGAACTCGGATTTGTCGACATAGACAGCAAGAAGACGCTTAAAGCAGGAGACAAAGTCTATAAGTCCGTCAAAGGCAAGGGCTTCGCCTGTGCAG
>CADBNJ010000332.1 GCA_902795955.1 Oscillospiraceae bacterium | reverse complement strand
GAGTGCTCTTTCCTGCCATACGGAGAAACCGTCGGAGGAGTCCAAACAGAGAACGTCAGCGCCTGCCTCAAGAAGGGCGGGAACGCGCTGTTCGTAGTCTCTTGTATTTATTCCGGCGCCGACAATGAGCTTTTTGTCCTTATCGAGGAGCTCATAAGGGTTAGCCTTGTGGAATTCGTAGTCCTTGCGGAATACGAGACCAACGAGTCTGCCTTCGGAATTAACGATGGGGAGCTGGTTGATCTTGTTGTCCCAGATGATGTCGTTTGCTTCCTTGAGAGAAGTGCCCTCAGGTGCGGTAACGAGTTTTTCGATAGGAGTCATGAACTCTTTGACCTTGGTATCAAGTGAGAGTCTGCTTACACGGTAATCACGTGTCGTAACGAGACCTAAGAGCTTGCCTTCGGCAGTGCCGTCTTCGGTTACTGCTGCCGTGCCGTGGCCGGTCTTCTCGTGCAGCTCAATGACCTTCTCGAGTGTATCCTCGGGTGAGAGGTTGGAGTCAGACTCAACGATGCCTGCCTTGTACTTCTTTACGCTGCGGATCATGGCGCACTGCGATTCGATCGACTGCGACTGGAATACGAATGAAAGACCGCCGCATCTAGCGAGGGCGATTGCCATTCCGTCGTCACTTACGGCCTGCATTACCGCGGATACAACCGGGATGTTGATCTTGAGACGGGATTCTTCCTGACCTTTCCTGTACTTGGCGATAGGTGCTGAAAGATCCACCTGATCAGGTGTGTTCTTCTCTGTTGTGAGGTTGGGTATCAAAAGATACTCTGAAAAAGTTCTTGATTCCTGTTCGAAAATCTGTGCCATCTATTCCTTAGTCCTCCTTAATATTATCTGTAATTTCAGCTGCGTCTGCCGCATCGATAACCTCTCCGGCTGCAACGGGTTCAACTTCAGGCTCTGCTACGGGAGCTACTGCAGGTGCAACTGCAGGGGCGGGAGCAGGAGCTGCGGAAACTGCGGGAGCTGTCTTGGCTTCAGTGAAGCGGGCAGGTGTCGCAGAAGCGTTCGGAGGAGCTATAACGTCAGCGGGAACTGCATCGGAATCATCAAATCTTGCTCCGCACTTAAAGCAGAAAGCGTTGGAAAGGTTGTTTTCCGTACCGCAGACAGCGCACTTCTTAAGGCCTCTCTCGCGGAGGATCTTAACGTTCAGGTCTTCTATCTCAATGTAGAGGTTGGAGATGGATTCACATCTTGCGTTGATGTCCTTCGTCATATCAACGTTGACATCTTTATACTGTCCATAATAGAGATGGCCGATCTCATCGTAATACTTGCGGATAGTGTTCTTTTTCTCATCGATCATCTTCTGGAAGTTGGCGATGTTCTTTCCTTTTGCATCCTGGAATATAGGCATATTGAGTTCCTCCTTAAAATAATTTAAAAAAAATTATACCTCAATTCACTGTGAAAAGCATTATTTATATTAATAATAATAGTAAGGGAAATTTGAAAAAACTGTGGATAAATATGCCGGATAAAGTACCTGTTGAGAATGGGACGGGAACTGATAAGAACCGTCGTCAAATAAAAAGGACGCCCTGACGGACGTCCTTCCGGTTGAACATTGCGGAACGATCAGATCTTCTGAGGCTTGATGTTCCAGATATCGCTCGCATATTCGCTGATGGTGCGGTCGGATGAGAACTTGCCTGAATTGCAGATGTTGATCCAGCACTTTCTTGCCCACTCGAGGTTGTCCTGATAATCCTTATAGAGGCGGTCACGTGTCTTTCTGTAGTCGTCGAAGTCGCCCAATACATAATAAGGATCACCGGGCTGCCAGTTGGAGCCGTAGATCAGGCCGTTGAAGAGATCATTGAACATGCCAGTGCCCTCATCGTTGAAGGAACCGTCGACAAGGCGGTCAAGACACTTCTTGAGGCCGGGGATGTTCTCATACTGCCACTTCGGGTTGTAATAAGCCTTGGTTGCAGCCATATCCTGTGAACGGCAGCCGAAGATGTAGATGTTGTCATCGCCTACGCACTCGGCGATCTCAACGTTTGCGCCGTCCAGAGTACCGAGGGTTACGGCACCGTTCATCATGAACTTCATGTTGCCCGTACCGGAAGCCTCAAGTCCTGCGGTTGAGATCTGCTCGGAAACATCTGCGGCAGGGAACATCTTCTCACCGACGGAAACGTTGTAGTTCTCAACGAATGCGACCTTGAGCTTGCCCTTCATGGCAGGATCGCTGTCGATGAGCTTGGCGATCTCGTTGATGAACTTGATGATCGCCTTTGCGCGGAAATATCCGGGAGCAGCCTTTGCACCGAAGATTATCGTTACGGGAGGCAGGTCGAGAGAAGGATCTTCCTTGATCCTGTCGTAGAGATTGAGTGCATAGATCGCATTGAGAAGCTGTCTCTTGTATTCGTGGAGACGCTTAACCTGGATATCGAATACGGAATCGGGATCGAGCTCAACGCCTGATACATTCTTAAGATGTGCAGCGAGCTGTTCCTTCTTAGTCTTCTTGATGGCGAGGAATCTCTTCATTACCTCATCATCGTTCTTGAACTTCTCGAGCTTCTTGAGCTGTGAGAGATCCGTAACCCACTTGTCGCTGCCAAGCAGTTCCGTAAGAAGTGCCGAGAGCTCGATATTACAAGCCCTGAGCCATCTTCTGGGCGTAACGCCGTTCGTCTTGTTGGAGAACTTCTCGGGATAGATCTGATACCATTCCTTGAGCGTCTCTTTCTTGAGGATATCGGTATGGAGTGCAGCAACGCCGTTGACTGAATGGGAACCGTAGATAGCAAGGCACGCCATCTGGATCTTGCCGTCAGCAAGGATGCTCATGCGGTCAATAGTCTCTGAATAGAGGCCGGCCTCGTACATCTGAGCTCTGAACTGGTTGTTGATACCTTCGATGATCTCGTAGATCCTGGGGAACAGGAATCTGAAGATGGAGATATCCCACTTCTCAAGAGCCTCAGCCATGATCGTATGGTTCGTATAAGCAAATGTTGCCTTTGTGATCTCCCATGCCTCTACCCAGTCGATACCGTTCTCGTCAACGAGGATCCTCATAAGCTCGGGAATGCCGATTACAGGGTGTGTATCGTTGAGCTGGATGACATTATACTTGGCGAAATCGCGGAGATCGTCGCCATGATTCTCCTTATACTTCCTGACGATATCCTGCATAGAAGCAGATACGAAGAAATACTGCTGTCTGACACGGAGCACCTTACCGTCGTAAGAAGTGTCGTTAGGATAGAGGACCCTCCAGATGTCGTTTACACGGTTACGCTGGATGACAGCATCGTCAAATCTCTGTGAATTGAAGAGATTGAAGTCGAACTCCTCGGCAGGTTCTGCCTTCCAGAGTCTCAGGAGGTTGATGTTCTTTGTGCCGTAACCGGTAATGGGAAGATCACAGGGAACTGCCCAAACATCGATATCGTTGTAGTGAACCTTAACTCTTCTGTCATATCTTGCAACGATGAAAGGATATCCTCTCTCCATCCATGAATCAGGGTACTCCTTCTGGAAACCGTTCTCGATAGCCTGACGGAACAAGCCGTAACGGTAAAGGATACCGTAACCTGTTACGGGGAGGTTGAGCGTTGCGGAAGAATCAAGGAAACATGCTGCAAGTCTTCCGAGACCTCCGTTGCCGAGAGCCGGATCCGTCTCCTGCTCAAGCACGTCAGTGATATTAATGCCAAAGTGCTCGAAAGCCTCCTTGGCCTGGTCATAGATACCGAGATTAACAAGGTTGTTGAGCATTGAGCGTCCCTCAAGGAACTCTGCGGAGAGGTAATGGACCTGTCTGCCCTTCACGTACTCGTTCCTGGTCATATACCAGTCATCCGAGATAAGCTCGACGATCGACTTGGCCATAGCCATCCAATAATCACGGAGCGTAGCACGCTCAAGTGACATGCCGGTCTCAGCTTTGACGTGAGCCTGCATCAGCTCTTCAAGTTGTTTTGAAGTGATCTTCTTATCCATAATTGCTTTTGATGCGGTCTTATCCGCATCCCCCCTTATAAAATTACGATAAAATTTTAGCAATAAATCATGTTTATCGCAAACCAAAAACGTTTTTTCGGCGTTTTTGGGACTAATAAACTAAATTATGCTACTAATTTGGACACAATGTTAAAAGTTGTAAAAAAACGCACACTATATTACACTTATTTAGATAAATACGAGGCAGGTTATTTGTTGATGAGCATGAGATTTTGGCTTATTACCGGCATAGTTGCAGGGGCTTTACTGGGGCTTCTTGTCACTTATTTGTTCGGCAAATTCCCCGAGAAATGGCTTCAGGACTACGATTACGACCCCAAAGCCCCCAATTTCAGGATCGCCAGGCGCATGAAGATGGTTCCTCATGGGATCATAACATGCATAGGTCTTGCCGCATGCTATGTCGTTTCAGTTATATTTGCGGCTGATTTCTACATCGTCCCCTATCCCATGAGGATAGCCGTCATATATCTGCTCATGCCCGTACTTTTCCTCATATTCATGGCAGATAAGCTCAACCGCATCATACCGGATCAGTTCTCGATCTTTATTCTGTTCCTCGGAATAATAAGTGCAGTCAGCGACTATACCGAGGGTACGATCTGGTTCTCGGCGGAGGCGGCATGGTTCGCACCTATGCTCAACAGGATAATCGCAGCTGTTGCAGGAGGCGGATTCCTTCTCCTCATAGGGTTCCTGAGCATGACTTTCGCAGGCAAGGAAGGCATGGGGCAGGGCGATATGAAGCTGATGTTCGCATTAGGACTCCTGTCAGGATGCTACGGACTCGTCGTTATCCTTTATGTATCGGTATTTACCGCCCTGATATTTGCAATTCCGATGCTTATCAGGAAGTACAGGAGGAAGCGCGAGGAAGAGAAGATAATCAAGAACAGCAAGAATCCATCCAAGAAGCGCAGAGAGCTTGAACTTGCACGCTCCAGGATCCACTATGCCGACGATCCGGATTACCTCGCTTTCGGGCCGTTCCTGGCAACCGGATGCGCTGTGTTCATTGCTATGGAACCTTTCTTCTATACTCACATGTTCAGATATTTTGATGCATTGGGGGTAATATTCTGATGGGGGCGCTCTGCAGGAAGATAATCCGTTTCTTCAAGTCAAGCTTTCTTCCTCCGAGAGACCTCAACTGGGGCTACCCTCTTTTTGTCATGGCGGTGGGACTCGGAATGATGTACCTTTGCAGGAGACTGGTTACCATTCTGCCGTTCTCGCCCACTTCCCTTATCTTTGCATCGTTGTTTGTACCTCTTACGGTTCTGATATCGCTCATCATTCCCGCAGTATCACTCTCATCAGCAGACAGAAGGCTGTCAAGCACGGGGTTTGCAGGCAAATACACGGGCCTGGGACCGATCCTCATCGCCTTCTTCTCCGGGGTACCGCTCGGGTTGTTCAATACTGCCTGCCATAACCTGTCTGCATATCTGTGGCTGCGTCTCGGTAAGACAATGGCATTTCCCGCATTCATGTGCTATAACCTCGACGGTTCACTCTTGTCAGTAATACTCGAGATACTCACCCAGAGCGTAATTCCCGCGATCGGCATCAGCATCTTTTTTGCAGGCGTGATGTGGTCTTTGTTCCGTGATGAGAACAAGGGCATCGGTTCAGTGATCATCATCATCGCTTTTGTTCTCTATCAGCTCAATCCTGTGGATTCCATAGGGCTTATCGCTGTCGGCTGGTGGATACTGTCGCTCAGGAAGAAAGCCGGCAACATTTACGCACCCTTTTTCGCTCTGACAGCAATGAAGATCACCCAGGTATCATTCTCATTCATACTGCCGTATCTGGATACAACGACGCTTCAGACATATTCAGACATTCCTTCAGCGATATTCTATTCATCGATCCCGTCGATATTCGTGGCATTGATCCTGTTCTCTTTCTTCAAGTCAACACTGGATGACTTTGAACGTGTCTACAACAGTGATCTGCTCGGGCGCGAGAATACGGAGGACGGCAGTTCGGTCAGAGAAGACAGACCTCTCCCGCTCTCAAGCGGCTTCAACCTTGCACTGGCTTCTTCCGTTGTAATAATGCTCGTTCTCTGGGGATTCCTTCTGTTCTGAAGTACTGTTATAAGGCTAAGGATCAGCCCGGAAGTATTCCGTAATCCTTATCACCGTCACGGCTCAGGAAAGACAGTTCCGGAAGTGTGGCTGCATTTGTTCTGATGTATACGGTCATCTCGGGATGAGGACACGAATCAATGGGAGACATCTTCTCATCATACATCTCCTCCACCCTCACCGGTTCTATATAGCCCTTGGGCATCAGAACATTGAGCATATCGCCCTTGTAGAACTTATTCTTCTGGGTAACTTTGATAAGACCGTTACCGTCACAGCCGTCAACTACGCCCACAACGAAAGCAGGCTTGTTATATGACTTGGCCGAATCGATCTTGGCATCTTCTGAGGGACTCTGATAGAAGAATCCCGTGTCATAATCCCTGTGCACCACCTTATCAAGGAGCACACTCCATCTCGGATCCACTTCGTAATTATCCGGGTCGGCGTAATACCTGTCCACAGCCTCCCTGTACACCTTGGTAGCGCAGGCTGCATAATATGCACCCTTGATACGCCCCTCGATCTTAAGGCTGTCAATGCCTGATTCGATCATCTCGGGAACATGCTCAACCATGCATATATCCTTACTTCCGAAAATATAAGTCCCTCTCTCATCCTGCTCAACAGGCATCGCAATATCAGGTCTCTTCTCCTCAACGACGGAATATCCCCACCTGCACGGCTGTGCACACGCACCTCCGTTGGACCTTCTGCCTGTAAGATAATTGGATAAGAGGCATCTGCCGGAATAAGCAACGCACATGGCCCCGTGAACAAAGCACTCTAACTGCAGATCAGGGTCGATATTCCTTCTTATCTCTCTTATCTGTGCCAGCGATACCTCTCTTGCCAGAACTATCCTCGATGCACCCTGCTGCTGCCAGAAGCTGCATGCTCCGCTGTTAGTCACACTTGCCTGGGTTGATATATGGATCTCCAGATCAGGAGCGATCTTCCTGATACGTGCGAAGATTCCGGGATCAGACACGAGCACAGCGTCAGCGCCGGCCGTATGCGCCACAAAATCTATCTCTTCATCGAGATATTTAAGATCTTCTTCAGTTGCAAGGATATTCATTGTCACATAGCATTTAACGCCGTGTTCATGTGCATACTTTATGCTGGACACCATCTCATCATGCGTGAAATTGCCGCTGAAAGTCCTGAGTCCGAAGCTCTTGCCGGACATGTATACAGCATCCGCACCGTAAGCTATTACAGTGCGCAGCTTCTCGGGATCACCTGCAGGACTTAATACTTCGACTCTTCTGTCTGTCATGGATCAGTCACCTTGGTTGTCTCAGCGGTATCATCTATGGTACCGTCCTCATTTACTTTGATGCCGTTATCATCCGTCTCGACTGCACTGTCTGCAGCATCCCAGTTGGCCGAATATTTCTTGACATTCTTCTGGTGCTCGGAATATGTGGTCGCATACGCGGTACCGCCGTCTCCTGTGGCGCAGAAGTACATGTAATTGCAGTTAGGCTCGGGATAGAGCGCCGCAGCGATGGCGTTCGAACCCGGCATGCAGATAGGTCCCGGCGGCAGTCCCTCATGAGTATAAGTGTTATACGGACTGTCTATATTGAGCTGTTCATCCGTATGCTTGATGGTGGCCCGTCCGCCTCTCGTCTTGATAAGGTAATTGATCGTCGCGGACGAACCGAGTATATGGTCATCTTCCTTCTTTGAATTGAGCCTGTTATGGAACACGGCTGAGATATACATCATCTCACTTACCCTGCCGGTCTCAGACTGTATGATAGATGCGAGCGTTATAACCTCATCCATCGTCATACCAAGCTTCTTTGCACGTGCATAATAATCATCGTAAAGCTTGGTTGCCGTGTTATTAAGGAATTTCCTGATGATCGATTCGGGCGAAGCATTGACATCAAATACATAAGTATCCGGATACAAATATCCCGCAAGGACATAATCCCTGTCGTCATTTACGGCGATCTTGGATACAAAGCTGTAATCAACGAACAGATTCGTGGAATTCATGCATCTGTCCATCTCATTGTCGTCGAAAGTAAGTCCCGCCTTGTGCAGGATCTGCTTGATCTCCTGATATGTCGCCCCTTCAGGTATCATGACCTTGACGCTTGCAGGTTCCAGTGTCAGGAAATACATCATCTCATCATAAGAGAAGTTCTTAAGCAGATAGTGCGTACCTGCCACATACGAACCGTCAAATCCGTTGATCTTACTGAGAAGGGAGAAGATAAAAGTATTATTGATCAGCCCGGCCGTGCGGAGTCTCTCTGCGATGTCTGAAGTGGAATCACCCGTATTAACAACCACAGTAACAACGCCGGGGGTATCGGCACTGAGTTCGTCGTAATAACCGGACTCTATCTTCGCAGACAGCGCCTCAAAACGCTTCTCCTGCGAGAGCACGTAATTATAGCCGAATATTACGCCTACAACGGCGAAAGAGAACAGCAAGACAAGGATAATAAGTATCCTGAATGCTATCTTTATCTTCTTCGATACCATTTGACCCCTTATCAGGCCTGTTTCTTAGCTGCGGCCTGCGCCTTCATCCTCAAATCTGTGTTAAGTATCTTCTTGCGGAGGCGGATGTTCTTGGGAGTTACCTCACAGAGCTCATCATCTTCCACAAACTCCAGGCACTGCTCAAGGCTGAGATTGAGAGGAGGTGTCAGACGCATAGCGTCGTCAGAACCTGCAGCACGCATGTTGGTAACATGCTTCTTCTTGCAGACATTTACCGTTATGTCCTCCGGCTTGGGGTTGATCCCGACGATCATACCCTCGTATACAGGCGTACCTGCGCCGATAAGAAGACTTCCTCTGTCCTGCGCATTGAACAGACCGTATGTCATGGCCTCTCCGCTCTCGAAAGCAACGAGCACACCGTGGTTCCTGGTGGATATCTCGCCCGCGAAAGGCTCAAAGCCGCTGATCACGCTGTTCATTATACCATTGCCCTTTGTGTCGGTCAAAAACTCGGTCCTGTATCCGATGATGCCTCTTGAGGGGATCCTGAACTCAAGACGCGTATATCCTTTCTCAGGGGGAAGCATGTTCAGGAGCTCCGCCTTACGGCTTCCGAGCTTCTCCATGACAGGTCCCACGAACTCTTCCGGAACGTCGATCACGAGGTCCTCAACAGGCTCGCAGGTAACACCGTCGATCTCCTTCATGATAACCTTTGGCTTGCTTACCTGGAACTCATATCCCTCTCTTCTCATCGTCTCGATGAGGATGGACAGGTGGAGTTCTCCTCTTCCCTTTACTATGAACGCTTCAGTAGTATCAGTCTCCTCAAGTCTCATGGACACGTTTGTCTCGATCTCCTTGAAAAGCCTGTCTCTCAAATGTCTCGATGTTACAAACTTTCCGTCCTGTCCCGCAAACGGGCTGTCATTAACGGAGAATGTCATGGCGATCGTAGGCTCATCAATACTTACGAAAGGAAGCGGTTC
>CADBNJ010000331.1 GCA_902795955.1 Oscillospiraceae bacterium | reverse complement strand
GCGGAAAGGTCGGTATCCTTGTAATTCGTGATATAAAGGATCCTGCTCATTGTATCCCCCAGCTTCGACAGCGGAATACACATCATATTGCATATCACATATACGGCATGAGAGAATACGTACATATCGCCCAGCCACACGAGAAGATCATCCTTGTGTGCAAGATGCAGGATAGCGATCACGGCAAGATAGCTTCCCAGCGCCGCCATACAAATGACAGACATGTCCTTATCAATGATGGAATTGATGATAAATCCGACCGCAGTAAGCACAGTCAGAACGGAAGCAAGATACGGAGCGAAATGCGTCTCGGTGATCTTGATCAGGAGGCAGCCTGCTGCGGCCATTACGATCACGATAACAATGCTGACCCAGACAGAGTTGTTATCGGCACCGAACATATCCGCAACACTTATTACTATCTTCCTGCAGTAATGTGTATAGATGTGCAGGGGCTCCGCAACCAGAGTCCCCCATAAAAGTAATAATACTGCAAATACAGCGCCGGAGCGTTCGTCGCTTCTCAAGATCAGTTAACCCGGATCAAGCCTCGATATCATCGAGATTAATATCTTCAAGCAATGACTTGAGGATTGCAACTTCTTCCTTGGAAAGAGAAATACCCTTACCTACCTTCTCATGGTTCGGCCCCCAGTCACGTATATCCAGCTTAGCCTTACCCTCATTCCACCTGATAATATTGACTTCACGCTGCCAGCCCGCTTTGTTCTGTGCAATAACCCCGATTGCCTTAACTACATCTGAAGTGATCTGCGTATTAGCCATTGTTCTCCCCCTCCGGAAAAATTTATTAAATACTTTTTAATTATACCATATTATAATAAAATAAAAATAAGAAAAAGAAAAAGTGATAATCACATGGTAGAGATCGTCTTATCTGTTATAGCACTGTTGATACTGATACTCCTCATATGGGCGCTGACCGAACCCCATGTGCCTCAGTTCACGGTAATAAGAATGAATGAGGACCGTAATACAGGTCTGAGGATCCTTTTTTTCTCCGATATCCATGCCGAATACTGTTTTGTCAAGGCATCCTATATCACGTCCCTGATAAAGCGTGAGAGCGCGTCAGGGATCGATGCGGTTGTTTTCGGCGGAGATATCAGCGGTGATCCTTCAAAGCTTTGCAGAGGCACGGAATACCTGCAGGAGATCGCCGGATGCTGCAGAGAGCTTGGTATACCCTTCCTCGGAGTAACAGGCAACCATGACTGCGATATGACGAAGGAGCAGGAAGACAGATGCGGATTCACAAATATCGAGGATACTTATGTCGAGATAAAAGGTCACGTGATAGCAGGCATTGATGATTCCGGCAGGCGCGAACGCAGATGGTACGACCCTGCCGACCTCCCTGCAGGCAAAGAACATATACTCATAGCACATGATCCCGATGCCATTCTGCATCTTAGTGACCCCGGTGATATTGACTATATGCTGTCGGGACATATCCACGGCGGACAGATAAGAACCCCATTTAAGGTGGAATTCCTTGTCATCCGCAAAGATGAACTGCCGCGCAGGGGAATATACGGCGGGCTTCACAGGATCGGAAGGACAAAAGTGTTTATCTCGAGAGGCGTCGGATGCGTGAAGCTTCCGCTGAGGTTTTTTGCCAGACCCGAAGTCAGCATCGTAGAATTCTGAACGATCTACATATTCTCCGAGAATACTCTTATCAGCTCATCCTTAACACTGCCGAGCCTCGGCTTGCTTACGGGAAGCGAACGGCCGTTGTTAAGCAGGATCTCACTTCCCGTCAGCGATGAGATATATCTTGTATTCACAAGGTAACTTTGATGTATCCTTATAAAATCTCCCTCGATCCTCTCTTCGATGGAATTAAGCGTATCGTAGAACGAATCGTTGCCGTCTACGCGGACAAGCTTGACGATCCTGCGGCTGCTCTCGAAATACACTATCTCTTCCGTGGGCACTATAAAGACACGGCCCTCTTTCTGATAACAGAATCTCTGATTCCTGCTCCTTGTAAGATTGTCGAGCGCGGCCTTCATGGCCTTCACCATCACAGTCTCGTCGATCGGCTTATGAACAAAGTACACCGGCTTGGCATCAAATATATCCTGAGCATATTCAGAGTAACCGCTTATGAAGATAACCTGGCAGTCTCTGTTGTTCTTCTTTATCCTTCCGGCTATATCTATCCCGTTATGAGACATCTTCCTTGTTGTAATATTAATATCCATGATAAGGACATCGATCACAGAGGCGGAGGCTATCAGATCGGGAGCCTTGGCGGCAGTGATATAGTTGAACATATCCCCGAAGTTCCTTTTGAGGATCTCGATCACTTTGTCCTGAATAACGGATTCATCATCAAAGATCGCGACATTATACATTTGATATTACCCCCTCTTTATTTGTTTTTATGGTGACGATTATCACGCATTTATGATCTTTTATGTTAACTATGATCTCCCCGTTGTTCTTGCTTACATTCTCCTCAATAATGGTGAGACCATATCCGTGACCTTTGTCTGATTTCCGTGAACTGAAGCTCTTCATCAGTTCCTTGATGTTATTTATCTCCCCGTCATAAACGGTATCATTCTCGACCCTGAGAACATAGTTATCTCCAAGAGTTCCTATGCTCACGGCGACTTGTGCCTCATTTCCTTCCGACCTGTATTCTCCGGCCGCATTTATCGCATTATCGAGGAGATTAGACAATATGGCCGACCTGTCCAGCGGTTCGATGTCAGGGGCATGAACGGGATTGACTTTCGCCTTGAAAACGATCCCCTTCTCCCTGCATTTCTCATCCTTGAGAGTGAGTATCATGTTAACAAGGCTGTCCTCACAGTATTTGCGGCTCTCTATCGAAGCGGATTTGATCTTCAGTTCATTAACCATCGACCTCAATATGTTATCCGAATCGATCTCCGGGTGGGCGATAAGGTATTCTATCTGTTCAATGTAATTGGCAATATCGTGTTTGAGCTTCCGCGCGCGGTCGATATCCGCCTGAACAGAATCATAATAACTCTTGTTTGTGTCTCTCAGCATCTTCAGCTCGCTCTGCTTGCGTTCTCTTGATATTACTTCATTGCTTCTGGAGAGCATCCCCAGCAGTGCCATGGACACCGAAGCAACTATCATATTCTGTATTGTGGCGCCGAAAACATTCTCAAACCCGATCCTGGTCGGTGCAACGTGAAGGAGGAACGACAGATCCATAAATCCCATGAGAGAGAAAAGGAGCATGATCAATATCGAGTTAAGGTAACCTGCCATGACCTTCCTGCCGATAAAAAGGATCACGCACACGGAATACACTATACTGATAGTTACAAGAAATGTCTTAAAGATACCGAGAAGGTACTCATTGCCGTATTCGCTCACGGATATTCCAAAAACGGATTTGAAATACTCGTCCATCAGGAAAGCGAAGAAAAACACGGGGAAAAAGTAGGTCGTAATGATCAGGAGCTTCCTTAAAAGTCCGTCCCCGTTAACTGCAACGGTCGTAACGACCACCGTCACGGCAAAAGCAGCCAGATCGATTACTATCCTGTATTCACTGTATCTGCTCATTCCGGTCAGATGGCAAAAGGCCATCCCTGACAGCGACATCAGCACTCCGATGAGATAGCAGACATATTTATTGGTCATGCTCTTCTTATCTGATAAACGGATTATGTATATAACCAGGAATATACCGGCAAAGAATACATTAACATAATCAAACAGTCTGAGAACACCAAATTCCATTGCCGTAATCCTTTCATCGCTGTCTATGTAATATTATCATACAAAGAAACGGAATATTATTGCAAATATATCTTAATATCACCAAATAATTACATATATTACCGTCGATCTGAATTCAACAGCAAAAGAGCTGTCCAACTTGGGACAGCTCCTTGATCATCATATTACATGACCGGATATCAGCCGGCAATATCAGGGATGGTTCGTGCATACGCCGTTAGCATCGAACTTATAGACCACTCCGTCGATCGTGAGCTTCTTGTTCTGAGCCATAATGCCCGT
>CADBNJ010000330.1 GCA_902795955.1 Oscillospiraceae bacterium | reverse complement strand
ACTCTGCGTACGCAGTAATTTTGTTCCGGTAATTTTTTTACAGGAACATTTACTCTGCGCACTTCACTCTGCACACCGCGCACTCAGCAACAAACAAAAGCCACCGGTGCACATGCAAAGCGCCGGCGGCTTCGCTATTCAGGTTCTGATCAGCTCTCTCTGATGACGTTCCTTCTGATCTTGCCGCTTATCGTCTTGGGAAGCTCCTCGACGAATTCAACGACACGCGGATACTTATAGGGAGCCGTGTTCTTCTTGACGTACTGCTGAACTTCCTTCTTCAGTTCATCTGAAGGCTCTGCCTTGCCGGGAACGAGGACGATGGTCGCCTTGACGACGTTGCCTCTTACACCCTCCGGGTCAGGCGTTGCGGTAACGGCACACTCGAGAACATAGGGAAGCTCCATGATGACACTCTCGATCTCGAAGGGTCCGATACGGTATCCGGAAGACTTGATGACATCATCAACACGGCCCACATACCAGAAGTAACCCTCCTCGTCTTTCCATGCGGTATCGCCCGTGTGGTAGTAATCATCATGCCATGCTTCCTTTGTCTTCTCCTGGTCGCGGTAATAACCGAGATAGAGACCGCAGGGGATCCTGTTCGCCGTCTTGACGCAGATCTCTCCCGTAACACCGGGCTTGCACTCGTTGCCTTCCTCATCGAGGATGTGGATATCGTAATAAGGATTTGCCTTACCCATTGAACCGAGCCTGATGGATGATCCGACAAGGTTGCCGATCGCAAGCGTTGTCTCCGTCTGGCCGAAGCCCTCCATGAGACGGATACCGGTTGCCTTCATGAACTGGTTGAATACCTCAGGGTTCAGTGCCTCACCTGCGACTGTCGCATACTTGAGAGAAGACAGATCGTACTTGGACAGATCCTCCTTGACGAGGAATCTGTACATTGTCGGCGGCGCACAGAAAGTGGTGATGTGATACTTGGCAAACATCGGCAGGATCTGCTCTGCGTGGAACCTGTCAAAGTCGAAGGTAAACGTGGGAGCCTCGCACAGCCACTGTCCGTAGAGCTTGCCCCAGAGCGCCTTGCCCCAGCCGGTATCGGAGATAGTGAAGTGCAGGCCGTTGGGGTCGACGTTGTGCCAGAATTTGGCCGTGACATAGTGGCCGAGCGCATACTTGTACGAGTGGCATGCGATCTTGGGATAACCAGTCGTTCCGGATGAGAAGAACATGACCATGGGATCGTTGCCGCAGGGAGTGTCATCCTTGCGCTCATAAACATCGCTGAAGCTCTCGAACTCCTTGTTGAAGTCGTGCCATCCCTCACGGCAGTCATTTACCATGATGGAGAGAAGATCCATGTTGCAGCCGGCCATTGCCTTCTTTGCTTCCTCGGCAACGTCTCCGTCACCCGTGCAAACGATGGCGCTTACGCCGGCAGCGGTAAACCTGTATCCGAAGTCATGCTCCTTGAGCAGATTCGTCGCGGGGATCGCGATCGCACCGATCTTGTGAAGGGCCAGCATCGAGAACCAGAACTGGTAGTGGCGCTTCAATACGAGCATTACCCTGTCGCCCTTCTTGATGCCGAGACTCTCGAAATAATTCGCCGTCTTGTTCGAATACCTCTTCATCTCATCGAAAGTATATCTGTGGTCAGACACACCATCCTTGGCAACCCATATCATGGCCGTCTTGTCGGGGCTCTTCTCCGCGATCTTATCCACGAGATCGAACGCGAAATTGAAGTTCTCGCAATCCCTTGTGAACTCGACATTCTTGAGCATTCCGTTCTCGTCCAGCTCGTCGACGACATACTTCTTGTACACGGGATCCTTGAGGTTTGCAAGGTCGGTATTCGTCCGTGCCGCCGTGACATAATCGGTAGTGAAAGGAACTTCCTTGCCGCTGCCGTACTCGGGGTTCAGTATGATCGCGAAGAACTCGCAGTCCTCGCCGCCCAGAGCATACTCGTTGTGCGGCTGATTGCTGTTGAATATGATCGAATCACCGGGATGAAGGACCTCGGAGTGATCGCCGACCTGGACTTTCAAGGTGCCTCTTACGACGATATTGAGCTCCTGTCCCTCATGGCTTACGAGCTCATACGGAGGATTCAAAGCCTCTTCCGAATAAGGGATGATGACTCTGAAAGGCTCGCAGAGCTTATTCTTGAAGTTGTTGCAGAGTCTCAGATACTCAAATCCTGCTCTCCTGGCGATCGGCACACCCTCGCCCTTACGTGTGACTTCATACTCGGTAAGTGATGCGGATGAACCTTCGAGAAGGTCGTTGATCTCAACGCCCGCAAGGTTTGCGACCTTGTAAACGAAGGTAAAGCTGAAGTCATCGACTCCCTCTTCATACCTGATGTACTGAGCCTCGGATACACCGGACTTCTCAGCCATCTCCGCCGTCGACAGACCCAGATCAAGTCTTACGCCCTTGATTCTGTCTGCGATCTCATTGATCTTCTGCTCAAGACCTGTTGCTTTTGTGTTCGTGTTTGACATTTTGTGTCTCCTTTCTTTTACCAAACCTTTAAGTGTAAGAGAGGAGTTTTCTTGGAAATAAAAAAACGCCTCAATTCCCCGATGGGACATTGAGACGGATAATCCGCGGTACCACTCAATTTGCGAAGATCGCTCTTCACCACTTATAGGTTCTATCAAACCTCTTGCCTTAACGCGGCGGCCTTCGGACACAGTCTACTCAAGGAAAACCTCATTCGGTGTGTCAGCTCGGAAGCGATAGTCACTTGGTATCCGGTAATATCAACTCTCAGCAAACGTTGACTCTCTGTGATCACCCAAATGCCGGACCTTCTTCGTCACAGCTTTTAGCATATGTGAGTAAAATATACTCCAAATCGATATTTGTCAATATGATTTAAGAAAATTTTTTGTCCCGCTCAGAACTCCTTAAAAAAGGACGCAAGTTCCGTCAGCTCCTTAAATCCCTGCTTCTTATAAAACACATAAGCCGGCATATGACGGTCGGTCATAAGGAAGATCTGGTTGATGTTCATATTGCTCAGATACTCCTCTATCAGCCCGAAAAACATCTGCCCGTACCCCTTGTGCTGCTCCTCATTGCTGATGCACAGCTCCTCGATAAAGTACTCAGTCCCCCTGCACCAGTGCTTGATCTTGCCTATGGAAACCCCTATGAACTTCTCATCCTCATAAAGCCCGAGAACAAGTGACCCCCTGACTTCAATGAGGTCCTTAAGATAATTATCCAACTGAGCATCGTCGCTCCAGTCATCATTCCACGGCGGTGCCATAAAGACGCTCCTGAACAGCGCCTTGATATCAGCATAGTTTGTCTCATCCAGCTTATTTACGTGTGTCATGCGGATATTATATCACAGTGCCCGCAGGCTGATTTGCTCAACACTGCTGTCCCGGGACTCATGCTGACAGTTCCGTCGTATCACTGCTTCCGCCGAAAAACGGCATTTCTTCCGCAGTTTTCGCGGAAAGATTTCTATATATCTGCGAATCCGCGGAAAATACCATTATTTTCCGCAATTTTCGCGGACTGTACACCCATCTCCTCCCCTCCCGGCTCCTCCTCCTTCCACCTCATTTCGACAAGCCCCCGCCATAAAGAACCAAAATCAGAGGCGCCCCACCTCAGTGAGACGCCTCTGACGCAACCTTAATTATGATTTAACAATGTTACGAATTCAGATCTTGGGGAGCTTTGCGATAGAAGCGGCGATCTCCTCGTCCGAAGGGATGTAGTCGCTCATCTCGCCGTCGTTGTACTTCTGGTAAGCGACGAGATCGAAGTAACCTGTACCCGTGAGACCGAATACGATCGTCTTCTCTTCGCCCGACTCCTTGCACTTGAGAGCTTCGTCGATCGCTGCTCTGATAGCGTGTGAGCTCTCGGGTGCCGGCAGGATGCCTTCTGT
>CADBNJ010000329.1 GCA_902795955.1 Oscillospiraceae bacterium | reverse complement strand
CAATATCACGCATCCTTCTATCCGGTTGCCGTCCAGGATGTAAACATACGGATATCTGTTCTTGATCGCGGATTCGATTGTCACGTCTTCGTTGGAGCTTCCTGTGCGCGAGTCGTAGATTACTGCATTATTCACGTCGAGGATCACAAATTCAGCGTTATATCCTTTCGAGGCGATACGCGCATCGAGGCCGTCGCGGTCATTCGCTTCTTTGGCTATGTCGTTGAGCATGACGATCTTGCTGCCGTCGACCTGCCCCGCGCCTTTGCCGTTCCACGCTATCAGCACGAAAACAGCCACCGCACAGACAAACAGCAGAACAACAACAGCAACCGTCTTTAAATAACCCTTCACTTAGCCGGCGTTCTCCTCGATCATATACCCGACACCCCATATCGTCTTGATGTATTCCGGGTTCTTCGGATCCTTCTCCATCTTCTCCCTTAGATGCCTGATGTGAACGGCAAGCGTTCCCTCGCCGATATACTCGTCGCCCCAGACATTGGAAAGCAGCTCGTCTTTGGTAACGACGCGTCCCCTGTTCTCCAGAAGATACAACAGCATCTTATACTCCATCGCCTTAAGCGGAACGGCTTCTCCATCGACCACCAGCTTATGCGTATTTGTATCAAGCCTTATATTGCCGCCAATCCCGGTCGGATCACCGGCAGTCGAAGCGCCGGACACACC
Source organism: Oscillospiraceae bacterium (assembly GCA_902795955.1). Lineage (GTDB taxonomy): Bacteria > Bacillota > Clostridia > Saccharofermentanales > Saccharofermentanaceae > Saccharofermentans. The sequence continues at coordinate 1,868 of CADBNJ010000329.1, read as the reverse complement.
CTCCTTCGCCTTCTCGTACCTTGCCAGGATCGCCTTGACCTTGGCCAGCAGGATGTTGAGCGTATAGGGCTTCTTGATATAATCATCGCCGCCGATATTAAGTGCGATCAGCACATCGTCGTCACTCGTTCTGGCGCTGATAAAAAGGATCGGCATGTCGTAATTCTCACGCACCTTCCTGCACAGATCAAAGCCGGACCTGTCGCCCAGATTGATGTCGAGCAGCAGGAGCGACACCAGATTCTTATCAAGAAAGGCGACCGCCTCATCATAGCCGGTCACATAGGCAGTCTTCACGTCGAACATGTTGAAGTACTCCGCAGTCGCCTGCGCGATTACCTCATCATCGTCGATCATCAGGACCTTGTATTCATTGCTGCCCATAGAGGATGTCCACCACTTCGCCGATATACATGTCATGCGGCGCATCGGCTGCATAGAATCTCTCCGCGACCTCAGCAGGCATCTTGGCGGGATCGAGTCCGGTCACAAACAATTTCCTGCAGACCAGCGTCATCTCCGCCTCCCCGAAAGTCACAGACTCCCCTGCCGCAGCTGCCGTCAATCCCTCGACATGCATCTTGTCCATCTCGCGTCCCGACTTGGAACCGAGCACCCCGAGAGTCTTCCTGTAATCCTCCCCGTAGAAGCTGACCGTGAAATACTCATTACCGTCCATGAACTCATGCGTATACCTCGACGTCCTCACGTACACAGTCGCCACAGGCCTGTTCCACAGCGTGCCCAAGCCGCCCCACGACACCGTCATCGTGTTGAACTTCTCCGTATTTCCCGCAGTCAGCAGCGCCCACTTCTTATCAAATATCCCGAAAACATCTGTATTAAATTCCATTATCTTCTCTCCGTCAAATAATATATGAAGTCATGTGAGTCTTTACGGATCAGAATTTCTTCCGGCGCTCCTCATTATACAAACCGAAATTACACTCGGAAGCCTCGGGAACATCTCCCTTCCAGAGTTCGTCAAAAGCCTCAAAAATAAAAGCAATGACCTTATCTTCCTCAAGCCAGCTGTTCAACTCTTCAATATATCTCTTCTCATTATCAACAGACTGTCTTCTCGGCTCACCGTCTTTGGGTGTAATAGTAACCAGCTTCCCGTCAACAAAAGCATTATATGACGGCGAAGTGCTGTTAGAACTCCATCCGACTTCAGTAAAGATGACCTGCTTATCAGGAAACAATGCCTTCATTGCCGCATAATGTTCCTTGTTAACAGCCACGGCCTCCTCTATCGGCGTGCCGTAGTGATATGGATAGCTGTGAACACTGATGATGTCTAATTCCTTTGCAAGATCAGTGATATGAGGCCAATCCAGAGCGCCCTCACAGAATGTTACCGGCTTATCAAGATTTGCCTTAAGCTTCCTCGCATGTCCGATAAGTCTCTGCTCGGATACCTTATGTGCAGTCCATACAGGTGTATTCTCATTACCTACAGATACTGCAACCACGTACTCATCGAACTCCTTTACCAGGTCGATGAGCTTGTCTACCTCTCTATCATTGCGATCGATTCGTGCTTTGAGCTCTTCATCGGTATAATTCTGCACCTCGAAAGGGCACTCCCTGTTATTGACCTCACTGTCGGAATCAATGCCTATGATACATCTGAGGGGCAGATTATCTTCTCTGATAACCTCAAGCGCATATCTCGCATGCCGGTTCGGATCATACATCCTGATGTATTTATATCCGTCATTAACAAGTATATGCAGATCTTCCCTTACCTGTTCCTTTGTCGGTGAATCACCTTTGGGGCTTTGTCCTTTACGGTAGCCGGAGTAACAGATTGCTTTGCCATATTCAAGATAGTTCATAGATATACCTCACATTCCTTTATATTT
>CADBNJ010000328.1 GCA_902795955.1 Oscillospiraceae bacterium | reverse complement strand
TCCTGACGATCTTATACGCCGGCATCGTGTGATTTGCCTCATGCATCCTGTCGTTCAGATATGCCTCGACCTGCCCGTCATCCGGCTCAACATTAAGACCTAATTCACGTCCTATCTCCGCCCTGTTGATCAGGATCTTTGCACAGATGTCAATGGCTTCCTTCTCGTTCCTGTTGCCCCAAACAAAGACTTCATTAACTCCCCTGATCTCCGCAATGACCTGTTCGATCTCCTCCGGGAAAGCCTTCTTGCCGTTGGTGAGAACGATCATGGACTTGACGCGGCCCGTGATGTGGATGCTTCCGGTCTTATCCATATAACCCATGTCACCGGTGTGGAACCACCCGTTCTCATCGATCGCTTCCCTTGTGGCCTCGTCATTCTTATAATATCCGAGCATGACACTGTCAGACTTTGTAAGGATCTCACCGACTGCCTTAGGTCCGATGCCCTCCGCATCGATCGCTGCAGTAATGCCTGCCATCGGCCTTCCGACACTGCCGTGAACATTGCAGAGTTCATTGGTAACGGAGATAACGGGAGATGTCTCCGTAAGTCCGTACCCCATGTACATGTCGATACCGAAGTCAGTGAATGCATCGATATATCTCTTGTCAATACCGGCACCGCCGATTACGACGAACCTGAAATTGCCTCCGAGGTTGTCGAGGATCTGCTTATATATTCCGTGTCTCAGATCGACGCCGCATTTCTTGAGGAACCTCGTTATCGGACGCATGAAGGATACGACCTTGTCCTTGCCTGTCTTGACAAGAACTTCCTCTATCTTTGAGTATATATTTTCAAAAAGGATGGGAACCGAGATGCACACATTCGGACCCCACTCCTGAAGGTTTTTCGTTATGTACCTGAGGCCGTCGGACAGACACAGACATCCGCCCGATCTCAGAATGAAGAAATCACATGTATTCTCAAATGTATGATGCAAAGGAAGTATGGAGAACGCACGGTCACCCGGTCTTACATCAAGTGTCTGGTTGATTGAGTGAACATTGGATGTAATGTTCTTGTGGCTCAGCAGCACGCCTTTGCTCATCGAAGTCGTTCCCGAAGTGAAGAGGATGATCCTCGCAGACTCGGGATCAATGGGCGTAGTCATGAACTTATTGTCGCCCTCCTTAATGAGCTGCCTTCCCTGAGCGACAAGGTCATAGAAATCCGCGAATCTCTCATCATCCGGCCATTCCCCGTCCTTGAGTCCTTCGCGGTACATGACCACGAATCTCTCGACCAGGATCCCTTCCTCACCGCTGTCCTGACGCCTCGCGATATTCATCATCATCTTGTGGTGCTTATGGTGATAGACGAGCATCCTGCTTCCGCTTCTCTTGAGGAGCGCCACGAGCTCATCCTCAGGCAGAGCCCTGTCGAGAGGGACACCTATGCTGTCAGTCGACAGGATCGCGTTGTAGGATACGAACCACTCATAACTGTTCTCACCAACGACAGCAAGCTTATCTCCTGCAAACTTGCTGTTCAGAAGGTATGTTCCGAAGGCCTTGATATCCTCGCCGTATTCATAAAAACTCCTGTGTATCTCGGACTGCTGGGGATTCCTTCTGAAGATAAACGCGTCCCGCGCGCTGTGTTCTTCGCACCCGCTCATCACAAGATCTCTCAGGTTATCGTATTTTTTTGACTCATACAGAGCTGTACCGCTCACTGGTTTCATTCAAAGATTCTCCTTAAGTAGGCATACCACCGATAGCATATAATACCACTAAAACACAAAAAAACATAATAATTATAATATATGCGAAAATCTTTGACCTTATCGACTTTATCGGTTATTATTCTCTTTAAGCTAATTACAGTTCGGAGGCAGATATGGCAGGCGCTATCAATCATAAGCATCTTGATGAGAAGTATCCAACAAAGCGAGGTTTCTGGGATGTTGTGGCGAAGAACTGCTTCCTTGCACTCACTCATATTTGCTGCAACATGAAATGCATCGGCAAGGAGAATTTCCCTGCAGATAACCCGTATGTTGTGGCAGCTAATCATCAGTCATATGTTGACGGAGTCCTCATTATCGACTATCTCCCCAAGGGACATTTCAAGTGGATGTGCTGTCTTGCAGGAGCAGATCTCGAGACCAATCACGGCAAGCTCGGGCGTCTCATCATGCGTGTCGGCAGAGGCATCGCCGTTGACCGTTACGGCAACCCGGTAAGAGGTCTCATCAAAGCCAAGAAGGAAGTCGAAGAAGGCAATATTTGTTTCGTTTTCCCCGAGGGAACAAGATCACATACAGGCAAGCTCGCCGAGCTCAAGGACGGCTCGTGCTATCTGGCCATCAAAGCAGGAACGCCGCTGGTTCCCGTGTACATCTCCGGAGCATATCAGATTTGGTCAAGGCACGATAAGCATCCTCACCCTTTCAAGGGGTTCATGAAGCGCAAGAAGATCAGGATATTTGTAGGCAAGCCCCTCATGCCGGCTGATTATGACAACGATGCCCACAAGATGACTGACGCCCTGTCCAAGTGGATGCACGAGATGGAGGACAAGTACTGGGATCCCGAGAATGCTCCCAGGTGATGGTCAGCCTATCCGAAATCATTCAGATATTCCGCATATGCAGGTTATGAACAGAACTGCTGCCGGCTTCCTCTAAGGCCGGCCTTTATCTCCATTACCATCAGATAAGCCTCGCGATCGTGACGCCGTCATCGCCCTCACCCTGCATTCCCGCACGGTACGACTCGATCCTGGGATCTCTGCTGAGACTATCGGTAACTATGCTGCGCAGAGCTCCGGTGCCCTTCCCGTGAACGATCCTGATATCCTTGATCCCGCCAAGGCTGCACTCTTCAATATAACGTTCAAGCCGCGATAAAGCCTCATCGCCCCGCATTCCGATGAGCATCAGTTCCGAGGAAGTCGATGATGCCATGTTAAATCTCAGTTCGCGCGCTTTCTTCGCAGACGGATCCTGTACCTTGCGCTGTAGTCTAGGCTTCGGTGAAGCATTGCTCTGCCTGCGCATATCTTCAGTTATGATCCTCAGCTGATCGGCCTTGACAACCGTGGTTATGCCGCCGGCCTTCATCTTGACATTGCCGTTGCGCGAGGGATTGTCCTGTGCGGTCCCGGTCACACCGAGAGTGGTAATATAGTATTCCTTGCCTGCTTCCACTCTCTCCGGGATCTCACCGGGCAGAGTGCCTGCCAGTTCCTCATCCTGAGAATCATCAGTAAGATCCTCAATGCCCGCGCGGAGCCTTCTTCTTACCTTCTCCATCTCGGCAAGCTGCTGTTCAACATTCATCTTCGACGCATTCTTGCGGAGGTGTCTGATCATTGATCCGATCTCCTCCTCCTTCTCCTTGAGAAGATCCTTCTGCGCCTGTCTGGATTCATTAAGTATCTTTGTCTTGGAGGCCTTAAGAGCAGCTTTCTCTTCTTCCAGCTTCTTCACCTGCTCCTCGAGTCTCGCCTTGAGTGCAGCGTTACTGTCATAGAGTGACTGCGCCTTACGGGCATCGCGCTCCGATAATTCGATAAGCCTTCCCAGCTTGATCTCCTCATCTGACATTCTCTTCTTCGCGTCTGCTATTACATTGTCGGGTAACCCCAGCTTCTTTGAGATAATAAAGGCGTTAGAAGAACCCGGGCGCCCTATGACGAGCCTGTATGTTGGCATCAGCGTCTCATTATCGAACTCGAAAGCACCGTTCATGACACCTTCCGTAGATACCGCATATGACTTGAGTTCCTTGTAGTGTGTCGTGGCAAGTGTAATACACTTACGCGATCTGAGGTGTTCAAGTATCGCCATTGCCAGCGATGCACCTTCATCCGGGTCGGTTCCCGATCCCAATTCATCAAGTATCACGAGCGACCTGCCCTTGATGCTCTTGAGAATGCTGACGATATTCGACATGTGTGCCGAGAAAGTGGACAGGCTCTGTTCAATGCTCTGCTCATCTCCGATATCGGCAAGTACGGTATCAAATACCGCCGCTTTGCTTCCGGAGGATACCGGTATCATCAGCCCGGCCATCGTCATCAGCGTCAGAAGGCCGCACGTCTTAAGCGACACTGTCTTACCTCCCGTATTCGGTCCCGTAATAACAAGTGTACTGTACTTATCCCCTATCCTGATATCGACGGGAACGACCTTATCCTTGCCGATCAGCGGGTGCCTTGCCTTGACCAGCTCTATCACCCCGTCCCTGTTAAGGTCAGGCTTCACCGCATCCATGCCAATCGCCAGCTGTGCCTTGGCCGAACAGAAATCGATAAGAGCAACGATGCTCATGTCCGACTCGATCGAAGATGAGCTTCCTACCACCCTGTCAGTCAGTTCTCCCAGGATCCTGTCTATCTCGGCGCTCTCGGCAACTGCCAGTTCACGCAGTTTGTTATTCGTCTCGACTACAGCCATCGGCTCGATGAAGACAGTCTGTCCCGTCGATGAAGTATCGTGAACGATTCCGCTTATCCTGCCCTTAAAGTCAGCGATAACAGGAATGCAGTACCTGTCATTGCGGATCGTGATCACTTTCTCCTGAAGGATATCCTCATTTGCCGATATGACCCTGTCCAGGATCGATCTGATACTTCCCGACAATTCCCTCTTCTGCCGTCTTATATCGTACAGTGTCTTGCTGGCCCGGTCGTTCATCTCATCTTCACTGTTGATGGCAGACGATATCTCCTTCTCAAGTTCGGATATCGTAATGAGCGAATTGAGCCTGCCATAAAGAACCGATCCGTCCAGCTCGGATGAGGCATCCGGAACAGCCTTCTTCAATGTGGCGGCAGAACGCAGGAATGAAGCCGTATCAAGGAGCTGCCTCATCGACAATACTCCTCCCGCGTGAGCATATTTAAGCGGCGGTCTTAAGTCCGCGAATCCTCCGAGAGGCAGATACCCGTATCTGTTGATGTACATGAAAGTCTCATAAGTCTCATTAAGAGCCTTCTCACATTCTCCTGCATCTGAAGTCGGAAGCAGGGATACACATAATTCCCTGCCATAGACAGTATGCGCCATCTCCGCAAGACGCGCGGTGATCTTATCGAATTCCAGGGTCGCAAGCACACGTCCCGTAATCCTGCTGCGGGCACTTATCTCTTCGAAAGTAGTTCTCTGATACATCTGTTCCGGATCAGCAGAGCCTCTTGGCATTCGCGATATCACGCTCCGGGATCGTCTTGGTCATCTCGAGGCCTTCCTCGATATCAACATCACCTATCCTGCCGTCCTTCTCGATGATAAGACGGTTGAACCTCTTCTCGAGCAGGCAGTCAATGGCGTGAATGCCCATCAGACTTGCAGTGGTCCTGTCTCTCACTGTAGGCGATCCGCCCCTCTGGAGATGACCCAATATCGTAGGTCTTGACTCTATCTCGGTTGCATCCTCGATCTGCTTTGCAATATCGGCAGCCGATCCTGCGCCCTCTGCAACGATTACGATGTAGTGCTTCTTGCCTCTGTTACGTCCGTCGAGTATTATCCTCAGCACGTCACGGTTGAAATCATAAGGAACCTCAGGTATGAGGATCGCCTCCGCACCTGTGGCAATTCCGACGTTGAGAGCAATATAACCTGCCCTTCTTCCCATTACTTCAATAACGCTGCATCGCTCATGGGAGCTGGCTGTATCTCTTAACTTATCGATACAGTTCATTGCCGTATTCATCGAAGTATCATAACCGATTGTATATTCGGT
>CADBNJ010000327.1 GCA_902795955.1 Oscillospiraceae bacterium | reverse complement strand
GATGATCCGGCCGCACTCATCCGGCTGCTGTTCATATATCATATGGTCCCCCGGGAGCAGCTCGAGCCTGCAGTTGCCGAGCCGGTCTAGGTAGGGCTTGAGTTCAAGATCCCTGGCTCTCTGATAATCTTCTGAGTCATACCCCCACGAAGCGCAGATGTACAGCTTGGGAATATCATTAGTCCTGATCTCTCTGAAGGCCCGTGATGCATTATCCGCCGTATTGTACTTCTCTGACAGCGGCGCGACGGAATCCATTGTCCTCAGCAGAAGTGCATCGCCGAGCCACTGATCCTCTTCGTTGTAGTTGCTTCCGTATACTGGATAATAATTTCTGATCACATACCTGCCGAAGCCGGTCTTTGCCAATAATGCCGACAGCCTGTCACGGAACGTAACCTCCCCCTTGTCAAGCCCTTCGAAAGCATCCTCGCTCAGCTGGCTTCCGTCCACAAAGACTACCGCTTCGACTTCTTCGGGGTATTTGCTCTCCCAATACGTGATGTAAGCGCCGCCGATCGAATGAGCCATCAGGATATATGGAGCCGCAAATCCGCCGTTCTGCAGTGCTTTGCGGTAATCCTCGACTATGTAATCAAGCGTCATCACATCATCGGTGTCATCACTTAATCCGTAGCCTGCACGGTCTATAAAAACTATCTGATCATCGCTCTCGAGGTAAGAGGTCATCTTCCTCCAGGTTACGGAGTAATCGCCAAGTCCGAGCCCTGACAGTGCTACGATCGTATGCTTGCCGCTGCGGTTCCCGAACCCGGCCGTGTTGAGACAGTGATCGCCTGTATTCACGGGATTATAGTAGCCCAGTTCATGCAATACTCTCAGTTCATGAGAGCTTTTGACCATATTGATCACGGCGGTCACAAGAACGGTCAGCAGCAGAACTGACAGCAGTACCGCAAGGATGGTTATGAGGACTTTGAGTATTCTTCTCTTCATGTCTATATCTTATCCTGTGCATCCCCGATCATCAATAAAGATAATCCGCACTTCACTTAACATACATCAATGCGGAGGATCGTGATATCTGATATCTTCTCATCGGAGGTGATAACAATGGATACAAAAAAAGCAAATGCAACACGTGCACTCACGATTACAACAGTACTGACTTTATTCGTCACGGGATTCGAGATCTTCATAGCTTACTCGCATTATAAGCAGGGTATGAACTTTATCGATATCGGCAGTTATGTAACGTCGAACAGGTATGTCTATTATCTGATCCTGATAGCGGCCAACATGATATTGCTGCCGGGTGCAGTGATGCTGTTCAAGGAGAACGGAATCAGTCTTAAGGATGAGATATTTGAGAAGGGAACTCTGGGGAAAGATATCATTACCGGAATAATCGCTCTGGCACTAGCCGGAGCAGGTGCGATGCTCTCCACATTTGTCTATATGGGACAGTCGGATATGGCTTTCAAGACATCCCGCCCTTCTGCCGGCATAACGGCCATGGGTATAATCGCGCTGGTGTTGGTGAGCGGCATCGTCAAGGAGATACTCTTCCGCGGACTTGCCAAAGTCTTCTGCGGTCCTGTAATGGGAGAGATGTGTGCAATGATCCTTTTTAACGTGATGTTTACTATGCTGGACTGGTACAACTTTGGATTTTCGTTCGTTCTTGGGTTAATATGTATCTGGGCATATAAGCGGACGGGACACCTCCTGGCGCCGATGATCGCCCACGGCGGTGTCAATCTCGGAGCTCTGATATACAGTATATTGGTGACAGGTTAAACATATGGACAAAGCACATCTTATTAAGCAACTCAAGGAACTGGCTGACGGAACCGGCATGCAGATTCCGGAAGAAACGATATCCGTGGTTATTTCTTTCTCGCGGTTCAAGGTGTATTCAAAGGGTGAGATGATCGCCAGGACAGGTGACAAGGCTGATTCTGCGGGATTTGTGATAAGCGGCGTGATAAGGAGTTATTACGTCGATAAGGAAGGCAATGATATTACCCAGTATTTCGCTGCGGAGGGCAACTGGTGTGTCGATTCGGGGATGGTCGGTTTCGATGAGATGCAGGCCAACTGGGAAGCGGTCGAGGATACTACGGTCATGCTCTTTGATGTGAAAGACATGAAGGCTTTGATCAATGCTGATGACCGTCTGAAGAGTCTGTGGATCGAAGCGCTGGAGAGCGGGATGAGGTACAAGATATACAGGGAGAACGGATTCCTGGTGGAGAATGCCACAGAGAGATATATTGCATTCCGCAAGAGGTATCCGATGCTTGCAGAGCGTGTTCCGCTGCGCCACATCGCAACGTACCTGGGGATCACGCCCGAGTCGCTCTCCAGGATCAGAAGCACCATGAGAGAGTCATTCTCCTGACCCGTGAACATGATAATCTGTTATAATCGGCTGTGGCAGATATTGATGAATATGGAGAATGAATATGGAGATCTGGGATCTATACGACCGTGACGGGAACAGGACAGGTGAGACGTTCATCAGGGGGTTCGGTAATTTTAAGAATATTCCTGTGGGACGCTATCATCTTGTTGTTGATCTTCTTGTGCTGCACAGCGACGGTACGTATCTTCTGACCAAGAGAAGCGACATAAAGGATGTGTATCCCGGATACTGGGAGGCGAGTGCAGGCGGTTCTGCATTAAGCGGGGAAGAACCGCTTGAAGCCGCGCACCGCGAGTTGTTCGAGGAGACGGGACTTGTCCCTGATTCGCTGGAACTTGTCGGGATACTGTACAAAGACAGCAGCCACGCCATGTATTATTCATATCTTGCGAAGGTAAGCTGTGATAAGGACAGCATAATCCTTCAGGAAGGTGAGACCACCGATTACAAGTGGGTCGACAGGGAAGGGTTCCTCGCTTATGTGGATTCAGATGATGCAATGACTGCTCATAATCAGAGATATGAGCAGTACATAGATTCCGTCAGAGCCGGTTAATTCAAGCAAAGATCAGAACGGCTCAGAATATGCTGGCGCATTCTGATTACAGTATACCGGACATTGCTCTGTAGCTTGGCTTCTCGTCGCAGAGTGCATTCACTACCGCTTTCCGCAAGCTTACGTCAATGACCCCAAAGAAGTACAGGGATGTTAACCACAGCAAGATGTAGAGTGATATAATACCTGTACCAATTCACGGAGATGACACAAATGCCGGATCAGTTTAGCAGAACACGTTTGTTGCTGGGACATGAAGGGATTGACAGGCTCAGGAACGCCCGCGTTGCCGTATTCGGTGTCGGAGGTGTAGGCGGTTACGCCGTTGAAGCCCTGGCAAGGAGCGGAGTGGGAGCCCTCGACCTGATAGATAATGACAAAGTCTGTCTGTCCAATATAAACCGTCAGATCATCGCGACGCATGACTCTGTCGGCAGATACAAGGTAGACGTTGCCGAAGAACGCGTACACGATATCAATCCCGGCTGCGCGGTGCGCACGTATAAGACTTTCTACATGCCTGACACAGCTTCACAGTTCGATTTCAATGAATATGATTACGTGATCGACGCGATAGATACCGTGACCGGCAAGCTGGAGCTTGTAATGCAGGCGGACAGGACGGGTACGCCGGTAATCAGCAGCATGGGGGCAGGCAACAAGCTGGATCCCACTGCCTTTGAAGTAACCGACCTTTACAAGACATCCATATGCCCCCTGGCGAAAGTCATGCGCCGTGAGTGTAAGAAGCGCGGTATCAGATCTCTTAAGGTCGTATATTCCAAAGAAGTTCCTATGCGCCCCGCCGGGGACACTTCGACAGATGACGTGGAGGAACATACACTGCGGAGAGCCATTCCGGGATCTGTTGCTTTCGTTCCGTCTGTTGTAGGGCTGATCATCGCGGGTGAAGTGATCAAGGACCTGACCGGCATTAATAAGAATGCCTGATGACCCTGCCGGGGCGTAATGATATAATCTTCCCATCACTGACAGGCTGGTGAATGATGAACAAGACTTTCGTGACGAAGATGCCGAATCATATCGGTGCTTTTCTCAAGGCAAGCCGGTGCTTTGCAGGGCTTGGCGTAAATATTACGCGTGTCAGCTATAACAAGGCTGTTGATTCGCACATGCTCTTTATCGATGCCGAAGGCACTCCGCAGCAGCTGGCAAGAGCTGCCGAAGAACTGACTGCGATCGGATATCTGCAGTGTGATGAAGATAACAGGAGCGTAGTGCTGCTGGAGTTTAAGCTCCGTGATGTTCCGGGGAGCGTTACTTCCGTGCTTGAACTGATCAGTGATTTCAATTTCAACATAACATACATCAGTTCGCAGGAGAACGGCACGGAATACCAACTGTTCAAGATGGGACTTATCGTTAATGACATGGACAGGGTCAAGGCATTTATCAATGATGCAAAGAAGCTGTGTGAGGTCAGGCTTATCGACTATAATCACGCGGAGAAGATATACGACAACAGTATCTTCTACAACACATTTGTCGATGAACTGTCTTCGTCAATGGATATTTCGCAGGATTCGCGCAACGAACTGATGATCAATACGAATCTTGCCATGCAGACGCTTGACGAGACGGGGATCTCGCCTTACAGGACTTTCGACAGTATAAGCAGATTTGCCGAGCTTCTTTCCCTGTCACGCGGTCCGGCCTTTGAACCGAGGATCACGGAGTACCCTGTATCGGACGATACTGTCATCACTCTAATCGAGCCTCCGTGCGGGAGCAATACGGCGGTTATAAGGAGCGGTGATTCATACTTGTTTATCGACAGCGGTTATGCGTGCTATAAGGACGAGATGACTTCGTTGTTCCGCAGGATAATCCCGGATTACGATGCTATAGACAAACAGGTGTTCATCACGCATGCAGACGTTGATCACTGCGGTCTCCTGTATCTGTTCGACCGTGTGTATGCAAGTGCCAAGAGTGCAGAGTGTCTTAAGCTGGAGTACGAAGGCGGGAACGGATTCAGGGAGGTAAATCATCTTCACAAACCGTATGTGCGCATATGCAAGGTGCTGACATCATATAAGCCTGTTGCTCCGGATAAGGTCGTGATAATAGGGGATGACAGGGAGATTGCTGATCCTGTTGAGCAGACCGGCTTCCTTGATGTGGGAGAACTGCATTTCGAGTTGTATGAGGGGCGCGGAGGTCATCTCAGAGGAGAGTCGGTGCTTCTGGAACGAACTCACCGCATAGCCTTTACGGGTGATATATTCGTTAACCTCAAGGACATGACTGTCAGGCAGTCCGAGTATAATAAATATGCACCGATACTCATGACATCCGTCGATACCGATAAGAAGCTCTGTGCAGAAGAACGCGAGGCTCTGTTCGGAATCCTCGGTGAAGGAACGTGGCAGATCTTCGGCGGACACGGCGGCCGGAAGGAGTATGCCGTATGACAGTATTCAGCATGACTCGACGGACGGCAGACAGCCCCGTATCTACGGGCTTTGTTGCAGGAGAATGATCCAATGAACGAAGTCAACAAAACACTGTACATTCCGCTATATGGCAAGTCGTTCGTAAGCAGGCAGGGGCTGATCCTCCGCGATGCGAAAGCGGAGGAGATCTGGGACAGTGAGAGCTTCGAACTCAAGGGCAAATCCAAGTCCAAGTGGCTCGCATACAATATGGCGATGCGTGCGCGGGTCTTTGACGACTGGACCGGCCGGCAGATAACAGACGCCCCTGACGCCGTGGTGATCCACATCGGATGCGGCCTGGACAGCCGGTGCCTCAGAGTAACGCAGGATTACAGACTCTGGATCGACTGTGATCTCCCTGATGTCCTGACAGTGCGCAGGCAATACTATCAGGAAGATTCCCGCTACCGGATGATGGAGCTGGATGCCACCGACACCGGCAGGATCAGTGAGCTGCCGGATTCCGGTTCCGCGATAATCGTCATGGAGGGGCTGTCCATGTATCTGACTAATGTTCAGCTGAATATGCTTCTTACGGCTCTGCACAGGAAGTACCGCAGCATTCATATCCTGATGGATGTATATACCGTCTTCGGAGCCAAGGCGACGAAGTTCAAGAATCCCGTCAACGATGTCGGCGTGTCGGAGGTCTATGGCGTCGATGACATAGACACCGTGCTGACCGGATCCGGCCTTAGGATGACAGCAGAACACTCCTTCACTCCGCCCGATCTCGTTGACGAACTCGATCCGTCTGACAGGCGAATCTTCAAGATGCTGTTCACCGGCAAAACATATCGAAAGATCTACCGTCTCTACGAACTCTGCGGTGAGTAGCCGGTTAGGTTTCTAATGCTTCCGAAGGAAAACGGTTCTTTATATTAGACGGTTGCAGTGGACAGAGTTTGGTGCTGAGTACGCAGTGTAAATGTTCCGGTAAAAATATTACCTGCACAAATAGTCTGCGTACGCAGTAAACGCAGTCCTTCCTTAATGACACTGAATAGCCCACGGAGTGCCACCATCAACCGAAAGGTGATCGAATGGTTATCATTGCATAACCGAGTATAAGTATCACCGCCGGCGTTTTTTGTCAATAGGGTATTATCTTCCGCCGCAAAGAAATCATCAAAAAACCTCATAAAAATGTTATAATTTCAATATCTGAGTAAGGTCAAGGAGATGTTCGGATGAGACGGCCAGGTATCAGAAGCACCATTTCGATAGTGATAATAGGAAGCGTTATCTTCCTTCTCATTCTGGTGATCGGTACCAT
>CADBNJ010000326.1 GCA_902795955.1 Oscillospiraceae bacterium | reverse complement strand
TGAACTCCGAGCTCCTTCTCAACGAACAGGACATAATCCTGTGCCTCCTTGGGAAGCTTGTCGAAATCCGTAATTCCTCTGATATCACACTTCCATCCCGGGAGCTTCGTAAGCACCGGCTTAGCCCTGTCGATCTTTGTGGGATTAGGGAAATCCTTTGTGATCTCACCGTCGACGTCATATGCTACACAGACGGGGATCTCGTCGAGATAACCGAGACAGTCCATAACCGTAAATGCTACCTCAGTGGCACCCTGAACACGGCAGCCATATCTGGAAGCAACGGCATCGAACCACCCTACTCTTCTGGGCCTTCCGGTAGTGGCACCGTACTCTCCCTTGTCGCCGCCCCTCTTACGGAGTTCTTCTGCTTCAACGGGATCTAAGATCTCGCTTACGAATGCACCTGCACCTACTGCAGAAGAATATGCCTTGACTACTGTCACGATATCCTTGATCTCATAAGGCGGGATACCTGCACCTACTGCACCGAAGCCTGCGAGAGTTGAAGACGATGTTACCATCGGATATATTCCCATATCGGGATCCTTCATGGAACCGAGTTGACCTTCGAGAAGTATCTTCTTACCTTCCTTTACAGCATCGTACAGGTAACTCTGTGTGTCCTTCACAAAGGGAGCGATCATATCCCTGTATTCCATCAGTGTTCCGTAGATCTCTTCCGGATTAAGCGGATCTTTCTTATAGAGATTCACGATAAGCGTATTCTTGATCTCCAGGACTCTTGCAATCTTCTCCTTAAGTACATCTTCGTCTTCAAAAAGTTCGCATACCTGGAATCCGATCTTGGCATACTTGTCGGAATAGAAGGGAGCTATGCCCGACTTCGTCGATCCGAAAGCCTTGCCGCCGAGTCTCTCCTCCTCAAGCTGATCAAAAAGAACATGATAAGGCATTACCATCTGTGCCCTGTCAGACACGTAAACATTCGGGATTATCCCCTTGCTCTTGAGGTCGTTATACTCTTCAATGAACTTCGGGATATTAAGGGCAACTCCGTTGCCTATTATGTTGACGATATTCTTGTGAAATGCTCCGGACGGCATAAGGTGAAGGGCAAATCTTCCAAATTCGTTGATTATCGTGTGCCCTGCATTTGCTCCGCCCTGGAATCTGATGACTATATCAGAATCGTTAGCCAGAAGGTCAGTTATCTTACCCTTACCTTCGTCTCCCCAGTTCGCGCCGACTATTGCTCTGACCATAATATGCCTCCGGAATCGTAAAAATTAACGGAAGAATTATAGCACCTTATTAATAAGAATAAAATATTGATTTTAGTCTATTTGGGAACACATATGACAAGTCTTCTGTAGCCCTTGCCCCGCTCCGTCGCACATGTGACGAGCGTCAGCTGCTCATCAGCCGATGCATCTGCAACTATGTTCTCAAGCAGCTGGTTAGGAGATACAAACTTGACTTCTCTGACAGTATACCGGAGTTCACGGCCTGCCGACGTTACAAAAACGACCGTATCACCCTTCTTGACTTCCTTGAGCCTGTAGAACATCGTAGAAGTATGCTGATTTCTGTGTCCGAGTATGGTGGAATTGCCGGTCTCACCGGGCATTGCCGAGTGCTCATAATGACCCAATCCGTACCTTAAAGCTACCCTGGATGCCACACTCCAGCAAGGCAGATTGAGGTCGATCTTGTCTATCTTGAGGATGCCTATACAGGTCAGTTCAATATTCTTGGGAAGCTTATTCTCCATCTCCTCGACCTCGTTGTATAATTCGGTCAATTCTTCTTCATCACCCAGATAGTCATAGCTCTCCCCTGCCACTTCATTGCCGTCTCTTGGCACTATTATGGTCATTGGAGTCGTCTCGGCCGATGGACCGGTATAGGTGGCATTCTGTCTTATCTGTTCCTCAATGCTTGCCAATGCATCGTTTGTGATCTTCATCCTGTTGGCACTTCTTATGGGATCGATAAGGAGCAGGATCACTCCCGTGACAAAGAAAGCCGCGGCGATGATTATCAGTATTACCGTCGATACGCGCCTCTTCTTTTTACTGTTGTCTTTATTGTCAATATCGTTGTATTCCATAAAAATCACCGCGAAAATATATATAAATTATAAACTCTTTTTGTGCTATTATGTATCTACTTTTTATCTTTAAGAGGTGTTTTGAGTATGAATTCCGACCTGTGGAATAAGACTTTGAAGATCCTGTCTCTCGATAACAGGATCGATCCTGTAGTATATGAGACAATACTGTCCAAGGTCAATCAGGTTCACTTTGAGGATAATATCCTTGTTCTTGCAGCAAGAGATGCTTTCTCACTTAACATACTCAAAGGCAATGAGATAAGTTCGATCGTAAATGAAGCAGTCAACCTGATCAATGATTATCCGGTATCCGTCAAGTTTATCAAGGCAGGGGACGAGAATTCATTGAGAACTTCGGTCATCGCCGAGAAGAAGGTTATATCGAAGAATAACACAAGTAATTCCTCGGTCCTTACGGATGAATACACTTTCGAGAATTTCATAGTAGGCGACTGTAACAGGTTCGCTCACGCATCAGCCGTATCTGTAGCCAACAACCCCGGTTCAAGGCAGCGTAATCCCTTCTATCTGTGGGGTAATTCAGGTCTTGGCAAGACGCACCTCATGAAGGCTATCGGCTATGCGATACAGCAGAATTTTGAGAATAAATCGGTTCTTTATACGACATGTGAGGAATTCACGAGCGCTTTTGTACAGTGCAGAATGAGCAATGATTACGATGCTTTCCGCAATAAATACCGTTCTGTTGATGTGCTGATGATCGATGACATTCAGTTCCTCATCGGCAAGAAGGAGACTATCAACGAGTTCTTCAATACTTTCGAATCGCTTGTCAATTCAGGCAAGCAGATAATAATTACAAGCGATAAGGCGCCTAATAATCTGATAGATTTCGATCAGCGTCTTACATCAAGGTTCCAGAACGGCATTCTCATGGATATCCAGCCGCCGGATTTTGAGACGCGCAAGGCCATATTCCTGAGCAAAGTCAGAAATGACGGATTGACCATAAGTGAAGATATCGTTGATTATGTCTGTGAGAACATCACTACTAATATCAGAGAACTCAACGGCGCTTATAACACCATATCTTCTTACATATCACTGTCCAACGGGATCATTGACATAGAGACGGTCAAGAACCTCCTCTCTTCTATAATCTCGCCAAATAAGAAGAAGTACATTACGCCTGAGATGATCATGAATTCCGTATCGAGATACTATGATATCTCTGTTGAGAATATGCAGTCCACAAAGCGCAATGCCGATGTTGCCATCGCCAGGAGCATTGCCATGTATCTCATGAGGGACATACTCGATTATACTCTTGACAGGATCGGCAAATTCTTCGGCAACCGCAAGCATACGACGGTTATCAACAGCATTAATAACGTCGAGGAGAATCCTGACCTGAAGAAGGAAGCTGAAGAGATCAAGAAGAGGATCAACGAATAATGAACAATTTTTGTTCAATAGTCGATAACTTGATGTCGGCAGATTGTTCATAAAAAACCGGTGTTCATAATCAGAGAGTTTTGAATAGCATTATCTTGAGTTATAAACATACTTTTAACACTGTTAAATCGTTGAATTAACTGGCTTTGATGGAGTTTTGAAGATTATCTACATCGATAACAGTACGGATACAAAATAGCTTATATATATGAAAATTGCACAAATTCCGCCACTGTTCTTCTTTATTTTAATAACACAAAGTAGTATAATTTTTAAGGAAATTTGTTCACTTCAAATCGAAAGGAAATAAACCAATGAAATTCTTCTGCAAAAAGACTGATCTCAGTGAAGCTATATCTGTAGTAATGAAGGCTATCAACCGTAACTCAACCGTTAAGATCCTCGACGGGATCCTTATCGAGACCGGTGATAATAAGATAAAGCTTACAGGTTATGATCTTGAGACCGGTATCGAGGCAGAAGTTATAGCCGATATATTCGAAGAAGGTTCCGTAGTTGTTGAATCCAAGATATTCAATGACATCATCAGGAAGCTGCCTGAGGAGAATATCGATATCAAGGTTGACGATAAGTTCCAGCTCGCGATCACAAGCGGTTCCGTTAACTTCAACATTAAGGGTCTTGACGGCGAACCTTATCCCAAGATCCCTTCAATTGAGACTGACAATAAGATAGTCATCGGTCAGAAGATCCTTAAGAATATGATCAACCACACGAGCTTTGCCGTATCCAATGATCAGACAAGAGCTAAGCTCACCGGTCTTAATATCATAAGTGACGGCAAGACACTGACTCTCGTTGCCATCGACGGATTCAGAATGGCACTTAACCGCGAGGATGTCGGTGAGGACTTCCCTACCATGAACTACATCATCCCCGGCAAGTCCATGAATGAATTGTCCAAGATCCTCAATGATGACGATACAGAAGTGGTTGTTTATCATTCAAGCAACCAGATCCTCTTCGATATCGGTGATGTAAGACTCATCTCCAGGCTTATCCAGGGTGATTTTGTCAATTTCGAATCGATAATCGTTAAGAATCCCAAGACTGTAATGAACATAGAACGTAAGAAGCTTATGGATTCCATAGACCGTGCTGCACTTCTTATCATGACTGATGAGAGAAGATGTCCCGTAAGCCTGTCGATGCCTGATGATTCAACTCTTGTCGTATCTGCCAATACAGAGACCGGTGATCATAAGGAGAGCATCGATATCAAGGTTACGGGTGATCTCATCGATATTGACTTCAATTCCAAGTATTTTATTGATGCATTGAAGAATATTGAAGATGATGAGATCAAGATCGAATTCAACGGTTCACAGGGACCTTGTATCATTAAGCCTTCAGAAGGAGAGAAGTACATCTACCTCATACTCCCTATCAGAAGATAACAATGCGGATCAACAGGATAAGATTAGATAACTTCAGGAATTACGGAAGGCTCGATATTGACGTCGGGCCTTCTGTTAATATTGTCTACGGCAGCAACGGCGAAGGCAAGACTAATCTTATAGAGTCGATCTACGTTGCTTCGTGTGTGACATCACATAAGACGGCAAAGGACCGCAATCTGATCAAGATGGGCACGCAGGGCTTTGATATTACCCTTAACATGACTGACGATGACGGTACAGAGATAGAACTGCGCAATGTAACAGAGTTGCACGGAGAGAATACAAAACGCTCTTTATTCTGCAATAACGCCCAGATAAGCAGGATCTCAGACTATATCGGTATATGTAACACTGTTATATTTGCCCCTGAGGACCTTAATATCATAAAAGGAGCACCTGCCGAGAGGAGGAAGTTCCTTAATCTCATGATATCCAAGGTCTCCCCTTCCTACTTCAACATCCTTGGTCAGACCAACCGCCTCATCAATCAGAAGAATGAGACTCTCAAGAGCATTAACGGTAATATGGCAGATGCGGATTCCATGCTCGATTACTGGGATTTTGCACTTGCCGACATGTCTGCTGAACTGATAATACACAGATACCGCTTCATAAGCATTCTTGATGATGTGGCATCCGGGTATCATAATGCCATTTCCGGCGGTAAAGAAGAACTTAAGATCAGGTATATTACGATATCAGGCTGTATTGAGCTCTTAGAGACGTTCATCAACGAACACTGTCTACTTGACACATATAAGTCAAGGGGGCTGAATAGGGGCGATTTTGAGGCTCTGAAGGGCATATTGTCATCTCATATACTTAATAAGTTCAGATCAACGCGTAAATATGATATTGAGAAGCGTATTTCTTCCGTCGGTATAAAGAAAGATGATATCGATATCCTCCTTAACGGCAATCAGACCAGAATATACTCTTCCCAGGGTCAGCAAAGATCTGCTGCACTGTCACTTAAGCTGTCTGAACTTGAGATAATCAGGCGTTTTGTATGTTCCACACCTGTCCTTCTTCTCGATGATGTATTCTCAGAGCTTGATATGGACCGCAGAATGAGTCTTATAGCGGCTATCAAAGGCACTCAGCTGTTCATTACATGCACCGATAAGGATTACATCGAGAAAGAGATGAGATCCCTCATAGAAGACCCTTCTGACGTTCGTTATTTTCACATAAAATCCGGTTCTATCGCCTGATAATTATAATAATTATAATATTTTATTATGTTATAATTGCTTGTAGTATAGTAAATATTAGTCGGAGAGAGACGGATGTATATTCATTTAAGCACAGATACTGCTGTTCTTAAGCGTTCAATACTGGCGGTCATCAATCTTGAAGCAGTACCTCCGCAGAGCAGGATGGTAACGGATTATATCAATTCGGAGGATGACCGCGGCCGTCTGCAGTATACTTCTGAGGAGGTTCCGAAGTCTGTTATCGTTACAGATGAAGGTACATATGTGTCCTCCCTATCCGTTAATGTACTGCAAAGACGCCTGTCCGGCGAGGTATTTGATTGATTTAACAATGTTAAATCGGTTTATATATAAAATATTTTTGATATTTGAGGTGTAAAAATGGCTGACAACGACAATGAGAACAAGATCAATGCCACGGGTGAGGTTGATCTTTACTTCCAGTCCGTAGAGGAATCAGATCCTGATGAGCTCAGGAACCTGGCTGAGAATCCGAGAGCCCTTACAGAGGATTTTGGCGAAGAGAAGATGGCAGATGTACTGGCTGCTTCTGAAGGTCAGGATGAATTCGATACGAACAACAACAGTGCTTATGGTGAAGAGGATATTCAGGTCCTTGAAGGACTTGAGGCTGTCCGTAAGAGACCGGGTATGTACATTGGTGATACTACCTTGAGAGGTCTCCACCACCTTGTCTATGAGATCGTAGCCAATTCAGTTGATGAAGCTCTTGCAGGAAGATGTGATCTCATCACCGTTACACTTGAGAAGGACGGTTCAGTTACAGTAGTAGATAACGGTTCAGGTATTCCTGTAGGAATCCACCCCAAGCAGGGCATCCCTACTGTTGAGGTCGTTCATACAGTTCTTCATGCCGGGGGCAAATTCGGCGGAGGAGCTTACAGTATCTCAGGCGGTCTTCACGGTGTAGGTGCATCTGTTGTTAATGCTCTTGCAGATCACATGAAGGTCCAGGTCAAGAGAGAGGGTAAGATCTATGAGATAGAGTTTGAGAAAGGTACTACGACAGTTCCTCTTCATGTCATCGGAGAATGTGATGAGAATGATACAGGAACTACGACAAACTTCATTCCTGACGGTACCATCTTCCCCGAGACAAGATTCGATTTTGATTCTATGATCACAAGATACCGTGAGATGGCTTTCCTTAACAAAGAAGTAACGATCGATCTGTGTGATGACAGAGGACCGGAACCTCTTAAGAAGCATCTCCATTATGACGGAGGAATCATATCATTTGTCGAGTATTTGAACAAAGGACGCGAAGTTATCAATACTCCGCCGATCTATTTTGCGACTAAATCAGGCGATTGTTTTGTAGAGATCGCTCTCCAGTATAATGACTCATATCAGGAGAGAGTTTATACATATGCTAATAATATCGCTACACCTGAAGGCGGTACTCATCTTATCGGATTCAGAACTGCAATGACGCGTGTTATCAATGATTATGCGAAGAAGTATAAGTATCTCAAAGATAACGATGCAAAGCTCCAAGGCGAGGATACCCGTGAGGGATTATCCGCAATTATCTCGGTAAAGCTCCCTGATCCTCAGTTCGAAGGACAGACGAAGAGTAAACTTGGTAATGCTGAGATAAGACCAATGGTAGATAAAGTCGTAAGTGATAAGCTCGCTACATATCTTGAGGAGAATCCTGATATCTCTAAGATGATACTCGATAAGTGTCTGTCCGCTTCAAGAGCTCGTGATGCAGCCAAGAAAGCTCGAGAAATGACCCGCCGTAAGACTGTGTTCGAGAGTAATTCATTACCGGGTAAGTTGGCAGACTGCCAGTCGAATGAGGCTGAATTCTGTGAGATATTCATCGTAGAGGGTGACTCTGCAGGCGGATCTGCTAAACAGGGCAGAGAGCGTAAGTACCAGGCTATTCTTCCTCTCTGGGGTAAGATGCTCAATGTTGAGAAGTCCAGGATCGATAAGGTATATTCCAACGAGAAATTGCAGCCTGTCGTTATGGCTCTCGGTGCAGGAATCGGTGATGAATTCGATGAGACAAAACTCCGTTATCATAAGTGTATTATCATGGCGGATGCCGATGTCGACGGTTCACATATCCGCACGCTTCTCCTGACATTCTTCTTCAGATATATGAAGCCTCTTGTCGAAGGCGGATATGTATATATCGCTTGTCCTCCTCTCTACAAGGTTTATAAGGGTGAGGAAGCATATTATGCTTACGATGATGCAGAAGTTGAGAATATTAAGCGTGAACATAATTGGGATAATCCTCTTATTCAGCGATTCAAGGGTCTCGGCGAGATGAGTTCCGAACAGTTATGGGATACAACTATGAATCCTGCTACACGTAAGCTGCTTAAAGTATCACTTGCAGATGCACAGGCAGCTGACGAGACCTTTACTCTTCTTATGGGTGATCAGGTCGAGCCCCGTAAGCTGTTTATCCAAGAAAATGCTAAATTAGCTAATATCGATTCATAATTGATCATTTACATCGTTGTCTTTTGTTTGAGGAATGTTCCACGTGGAACATTCCTCTTTCTATTATCTGAAATCTCATTCAGATTGTTCCACGTGGAACAATTATTCAATCATATAATTGTAATCTGTAATTGTAATGAAATATGTATTTATCCCGATAAGTAATATAATGTATATATATTACTTAAGGAGAATTGTATGGGTAAAGTAATTGCAATAGCAAATCAGAAGGGTGGAGTCGGTAAGACGACTACTGCCATCAATCTTGCAGCCTTTATCGGCAAAAAACGTAAAAAGGTACTTGTTGTAGATCTTGATCCTCAGGGAAATGCAACAAGCGGACTTGGAATCGATAAGGGAGAACTTGAGAATACTATCTATGATGTTCTCAAGAACGGAGTTGATGCATCGGATGCAATTCTTGAGACATCAGCTGCAAATGTAGATATCATTCCTACCAATATCAATCTTGCCGGTGCTGAGATTGAACTGGTCAATGAGATGTCCCGTGAGAAGATCCTGAAGGATGCTCTTTCAGGAGTAGTTGATGATTATGATTATGTGATCATTGACTGTCCTCCTTCACTCGGGCTCCTTACGATCAATGCTCTTACTGCGACTGATGAGATTATCGTTCCGATTCAAGGTGAATACTATGCTCTGGAAGGACTTACGCAGCTGATCGAGACGATCAATATTGTTAAGAAGAAACTCAATCCTGATATAAATATCTGTGGCGTAGTTCTTACTATGTTCAATATGCGTACACAGCTCTCACGCCAGGTAAAAGAAGACGTTGAAGATTACTTCGGC
>CADBNJ010000325.1 GCA_902795955.1 Oscillospiraceae bacterium | reverse complement strand
GAGAATCTCAGAAACAACTACTCCGAAGTCGAAGTAGGTGATTACGTTAAGGCTCACCTGAAGATCAAGGAGGGTAACCGTGAGCGTATCCAGGTATTCGAGGGATATGTTATTGCCAGGAAGGGCAGCGGTTTGACAGAGACAATGACTATTCGCCGTATCTCCTACGGTGTAGGCGTTGAGCGTATCCTTCCCGTACACTCACCCAAGATCGATAAGATCGAGATCGTACGTAAGGGTCGTGTAAGAAGAGCAAAGCTCTATTACCTGCGCGGACGTCAGG
Source organism: Oscillospiraceae bacterium (assembly GCA_902795955.1). Lineage (GTDB taxonomy): Bacteria > Bacillota > Clostridia > Saccharofermentanales > Saccharofermentanaceae > Saccharofermentans. The sequence goes on along the minus strand of CADBNJ010000325.1, from coordinate 5,252 downwards.
GCAAAGCAGCTCGTATCAGAGAGAAGCTTTAAGTCACAGACCAGACAACGCCGTCTCCGGACGGCGTTGTTTTTACTTATCAAAATTTATTTAAAGTTCTATAATATAGTTGATATTGTCTGATTTGATCTGATATGCTGATCAGGAGGTCTGATTTATGTTTAGACAGAAGATTCATCTGGAACCCGGCAAGGGCTGGCTCAACGATCCTAACGGATTGTGTTATCTCGACGGCAAGTATCATGTGTTCTTTCAATATACCCCTGAAGATGCTCAGGGTGACGGCTTAAGATGCTGGGGCCATTTCGAGAGTACCGATAACGCGAAGAGCTGGACATTTACCGGCATTACGATAAAGCCTGACATTCCTGAGGACAGGGACGGCGTATTCTCAGGGAGTGCAGTAGCCTGTGACGGTCTCATGCATCTGTTCTATACGGGCAATGTCTCAGGTGCCGACCGGGCTTCTTATCAGATACATGTAACAACACGCGACGGTATCACGATCAGTGATAAGAGGGTGATCATGAGTCAGAACGATTATCCTGATTACTGCACGCGTGACGTCAGAGACCCCAAGGTATGGATCGAGGACGGCAAGTGGAAGATGGTTCTTGGTGCAAGGACAGGTAACAACAAAGGATGCGTTATTATGTATGAGGCGGATGACCCTGATGACTGGCATTTTGTCAAGCAGCTGACAGTTGATAACTTCGGCTATATGTGGGAGTGTCCGGACATATTTAATATTGACGGGAAGCGATTCATGAGCGCATGCCCGCAGGGACTGAAGCATGAGGAATACCGTAATCAGAACGTCTACAGTTCAGGGTATTTCAGGGTGACTGATGAAGGGATCGAAGACTTCGAGGAATATGATCTCGGCTTCGATTTCTATGCGCCGCAGACATTTGTTAACGAGTATGATGAGCGCATCCTGATCGGCTGGATGGGAATGTGTGACACATATTATTCCAACCCGACATATAAGCTCGGATGGCAGCATTGCCTTACGATCCCGCGTAAGCTGTCTCTGACGGAAGACGGCCATATCAGACAGTGGCCTGTCATTAATCACGATCTGTACGGTAAGCTGGAAGAGAATCCGGAGAACAGAGTCAGGGATACGGAGCTTCCTTGCGATATCGTGGCGATGCTGAACGGCAATGATTACGAGATAAAGATCGATGATGCGGCCATAAGGTATATAGACGGGGTGCTCTATCTGGATCTCACGAGAAGAGATATCGGCACCGGGCGCGATGCTCGTGCTGCAAAGGTCGGAGAACTTAAGGATCTGAGGATCATCATTGACAGGACCAGCATCGAGATCTTTGCCAATGGCGGAAGGTATGTCATGAGTTCGAGATTCTATCCTTCGAAGGAACAGGTCGGCATCGTAAGCCGCGGCGGCGGATTCCTGATAAGGCAGATAGACAAGATGGAGGTAAGAGACCTTGAGCAATAAACTTGTGGCAATCGGCGAGGCCTTGATAGATTTTATCCCTTCGAACAAAGGGTGTTCATTTGATGAGGTGGAGTCGTTCTCTCCCAAGGTGGGCGGAGCTCCGGCGAATGTGTGTGCCGTATTCGCCAAGCTTGGGGGAAGTGCGGTAATGCTTACTCAGCTTGGTAACGACCCTTTTGGTCATAAGATTGTAAGGGAGTTGTCAGATGCCGGGATCGACACCTCGTATATTCCTATGACGGATGAGGCGAATACGGCTCTTGCTTTCGTGAGCCTTGATAAGGACGGTGACAGGACGTTCTCGTTCTACAGAAAGCCGTCCGCGGACATGCTGTACAGCTGTGAACAGGTGCCGAAGAGTGCCATAGACGGTGCATATGCTCTTCATTTCTGCAGTGTGTCACTGGGTGATTTTCCGATGAAGGAAGCGCACCGCAGGGCGATCGAATATGCTAAGGCGGCTGGCGCCTTGATAAGCTTTGATCCCAATCTGAGATTTATGCTGTGGGATGACAAAGGAGCATTGCGAAAGGCCGTTCTGGAATTTATACCTTATGCTGATGTGCTCAAGGTATCCGATGAGGAAGTGGAGTTTATAACGGGCTGCGGGACTATAGAAGAGGCCCTGCCGCTGTTATGGGACAAAGGCGTGAGCCTTGTCCTTTACACCTGCGGTAAGGACGGTATGCGGGCATATACGAGGAAGGCCTGTGCAAGTGTTGCTGCCCCTCAGGTCGAGGTGGTCGATACGACAGGTGCCGGCGATGCTTCCATCGGTTCTTTCCTGTGGAAGCTTGAACAGCTTGGAGTGAACAAAGACAACATCGGCGGGACCGGAGAGGACATCCTCAGGGAGGCTGCGGGATTTGCTGCGAAGTACTGTTCGCTGAGTATTCAGCGCAAGGGAGCGATCCCTTCGTATCCCGGTACGGAGATATTGTGATATGAGTGATAACAGGTCAAATATCAACTGGTTCCCGGGGCATATGCGTAAAGCGCTCAACCAGACTTCAGAGAACCTGAAGCTGGTGGATATTGTTTTCGAGACGGTGGACGCGAGGATCCCGTTCAGCAGCAGGAATCCTGAGCTCAATCAGATAATCGGCAGCAAGCCGCACATCATTCTTCTTAACAAGGCGGATCTGGCTGATCCTGACAAGACTAATGAGTGGGTTCAGCATTACCGGAAGCAGGGGATCAGAGCTATTCCCATACAGGCTAACCGCAAAGGCGGGATAGATGCCCTCAAGAAGGCATCAGAAGAAGAACTGTCCGGCCTGCTTGAGAAGGCGGCCGCCAAGGGACGCACAGGACGCCCGATACGTGCCATGGTCGTCGGAGTTCCCAATACGGGCAAGTCAACTCTGATCAATGCTCTGGCAGGCAAGAAGAGTGCCGTAACAGGTGACCGTCCGGGCGTTACACGGGCGCCCAAATGGATAAAGACCGATTCGAGATTTGAATTGATGGATATGCCCGGAGTGCTGTGGCCGAAGATACAGAGCAAGAGATCGGGTATATGTCTCGTGGCAACAGGCGCAGTCAAGGAAGAAGTCATAGATGTGCTTGAAGCAGCGTATGAGACGATGAAGATCCTCAATGATCTCTATCCTTCGCTTATGAGCGGGAGGTACAAGGTCGAGCTTCCCGCGCAGGATGATTATGAGGTCTTTCAGGAGATGGCCCGCAGGAGAGGATGTCTCATGAGCGGCGGAAGGATAGATGAGGACAGATTCGCCAGGCTCCTTCTGGATGATATGCAGGCAGGAAGGATAGGCAGGATAACTCTTGAGGTACCTGTTCTTAAGGAGAACTGACAATGGCAAAGATCACACAGGAAATGCTCGAGGCAAAATACGCCGAACTGAGTATATACGAGAACGGATACACCGCCAAAGGCTATAAAGCGATCGCGGGTATCGACGAGGCGGGGAGAGGTCCTCTTGCAGGTCCTGTTGTGGCTGCCTGCTGCATACTTGACCCGGCAAAACCCGTATATGGTCTTGATGACAGCAAGAAGCTCTCCGAGAAGAAGAGGGAAGCCCTTTTCCCGGTGATCAAAGAGAATGCGCTTGCTTATGCCGTCGTTGCGGTTGATGCCGGTACGATAGATGAGATCAACATACTTGAAGCGACCAAGCAGGCTATGAGAGAATGTGTAAGGCAGATATCGGACAGTATCGTTCCTGATCTCCTGCTTATCGATGCTGTAAAGCTTGAGGGTGTTGATCAGGAAGTAGTCCCGATAATCAAAGGGGATGCCAAGTCCAACTCGATCGCGGCAGCTTCGATACTGGCCAAGGTAACAAGGGACCACATTATGGTAGAATACGATGAGAAGTACCCCGGCTACGGGTTTGCAAAGCACAAAGGATACGGAACGAAGGATCACTATGCAGCCATACGGGAGCATGGAATGAGTCCTATTCACAGAAGAAGTTTTCTTAAAGTTATACATTGAGGGAGGACGGATATGAACAGATTAAATAAGTTACGGCTGCAGGTTATGGCTTTGTTGAGTACATCTGCCATTGCGTTTACATCATTTGCCGTTATGGCGGAGGGTAAAGAAGCGTTCCCTATAGGAACTCCTCTTTACACGGGTGAGAATTTTGATGCTCACGCTGATGATAATCTGCTTACTTTCAGTAACGTCCCGGAAGGAACGGAAATATACAGGATATTGCAATACCATGAAGTAACTTATTATCCTGCCAAAACGAACTGGACAGATAAGGCTATATCCCACAATGATAAGCTGATTACCCTTTTGGATACGGATCTCCTCTGTAATTATTCTTTCAGAACATTCAATGATTTTTGCTTTCTCCGTGAAGCGGGCAAAAGGGAAGTGTATTTCGAGAGGACAAATGATGATATCTACCTGAAGTTACCTGATAATGTCAAGCTGGTCTCTCCTTCCTCATCCAAGGGGACGGCAAGTTTTGATCCTAACCAGTATGCCGCTGTTAAGTACTGTGAGTTTGAGAACGGATCTCTTGTCCAGAAGACTGCGCCGGCCGGAAGTTTCAATTATGATCTCAGAGTTGATGTATCAAGATCTTCGGATCGGGATATCAGGATGGAATGGATCAATACCGATATTAAGCTCGCACAGGATTCATTTGTGTTCACAGGCGAACAGATCAAGCCGGAGATACTCGGTTTGAGTGAATATGTTGAGGGAACGGATTATTCCGTCACTTACGATGATACGTTCATGCCGGGCTCTCACAAGGTGACGGTAACTCCGCTGATACCGGGAAGGGTAACCGGAGTTGCGATGGAATTGACCTATACGATAACGGAGCCTTCCGGATACTGCGGAGATCCTGAAGAGAACATCAGCTGGGCGCTGGATCCGGAGAGCAGAACGCTGACCTTTAAGGGTTCGGGCGAGATAAAGGATTACTCATATTCCGGCAGGGCGCCATGGGCATCAGTGAGTCCTTATGTCGAGAAGGTTGATATCGGAATGAATATTACGCGGATAGGTAATTATGCTTTTGCCGATTGTTCCGATATTGTTTCCGTCTCGATGCCCGAGAGCATTACGGATATCGGAGAATATGCTTTCAGCGGATGCTCATCTCTTGAGGAGATCACGATCAATCAGCAGGTAACAAGCATCGCAAGCACGGCTTTTACGGATTGTACGGGGATGAATGATATCTATTGCTATGCCCCCAGGTATGCATGGAAGAACGGTTCGTATTATTCCTGCTTCAAGAGGGAAGCAGAGACCATGTGCCACCTGCCCAGATCCCTTTACAATGAATATGCT
>CADBNJ010000324.1 GCA_902795955.1 Oscillospiraceae bacterium | reverse complement strand
TCATTCATAAGCAGATATGCGGATACCCGCGCCGATGATCAGGGCGGCAGGATCCTCTTTGCCGTTGACGGGCAGTATGCAGGCAGCATCACGGTTGCCGACACTATCAAGGATGACAGCGCCGAAGCGGTAAGACAGCTCAAAGGAATGGGTATCTATACCGTAATGATCACAGGTGACAATGAGGATACGGCGTCGAGGATCGGCAAGGCGGCAGGCGTTGATAAGGTCTGTGCAAGAGTGCTCCCCTCCGGGAAGGCAAACGTGGTGGAGCAGCTCAGAGGATACGGCAAATGCATCATGACCGGAGACGGCATAAACGATGCCCCCGCTCTTACTTCCGCAGACACGGGCATTGCCATCGGGGCAGGCGCCGACGTGGCGATAGACAGCGCCGATGTAGTGCTGATATCAGGCGATCTCAAGGATCTTGCCGCCGCCGTCAGGTTATCGAGGGCAACATACCGCAACATACTGCAGAACCTGTTCTGGGCATTGTTCTATAATGTTCTCCTGATACCTGCCGCATGCGGTATCTATTCAGGTCTGGGGATTACGATGACGCCGGCTCTTGGAGCATGTGCCATGAGCATCTCGAGCGTCTGCGTCGTGGTCAACGCACTGAGACTGAATCTCACGGACATCTACGATCCGCGCCATGACAGAAGGGCAAAGCAGCCAAGCGCAATAACAATAAATTACACGGAGGTAAAGGAAATGGTTAAGACGATGAAGATCAACGGAATGATGTGCGGTCATTGCGAGGCAAGGGTTAAGAAGACACTCGAGGCTCTCGACGGCGTGACATCAGCGCAGGTCAGCCACGAGAAGGGCGAGGCGGTTGTAACGCTTGCGTCCGACGTGCCGGACGACGTGCTCAGGAATGCCGTGACGGAACAGGATTATGAGGTTGTTTCCATTTCGTGAGGTTTAAGCGTATAATCTTATTGCTTTACGCGCAAATAAACTACACGAGGAAAGACTAATGGCATTCTGGAATAAGAAAAAGAATATCGAAGACGAAGAAGCAAAGAAGCCGTCATCCCTGTCGGAGGAATTATCCGATGAGATGCGTGCGATAACGGAGGCGATGGAGGAAGCTCAGTCCGAGAAGGAGGCCAAAGCCGAGGAGCGTGCGCGTGAGAATGAGAGGATGCTCAAAGAGAGACAGGCTTTGGACGAGAAGACTCTCGAGACGGCTGCGGGATATGTGAAGACGGCATCTGAAGGCGGATCCGCTTTCTTCATGCTCATCACCGGTCCCGTCGATCTCGAGCCGGCAACGGAGCAAGGTCTCCTTGTTGAAGGCACAGCATACGGCGATGTCAGCAAGGGAGAGGAAGTGTATCTTTACACTCCTGACAATAAGACGCTTAAGACAAAGATCGTGGACATCAGGACCGAGCCCGGAGTTCATGAGGAGACGGTATCTAACAGACGCTGCATCCTTGAGATCGACGGCAGCGACATAGAGGAAGTTCAGAAGTACACCGTCGTGTCCAACAAAGGCTATGAGCTTCCGGCTGAAGGCCAGACGGCGCCCATTGCCAACCCCAGGCTCCTCGGCCTGTCACTGGACTTCAACAGATTTGTCAGGGACAATGAATACTTCTCGACGCTTGTAAACGCTATCGTAAGATCCAATTTCCTCACCAATGCGAAAATGGATCAGATGAAGTCTCCCGACGGCAAGGCCAGGATCGGGCTCATGTCATTATCGGATCCCGACAATCCGGGCAAGCGCTACATCCCCGTATTTACCGATGATGTCAGCATCAACCTGTCCCGTGACGACATGAAGGAATCCGATCTTCAGAAGCTCTCCCTGAGCTTCCCGCAGCTTGCCAGATTCTCAACAATGAACGGCAATTCGGGATTTGTTATCAATCCTTTCGGACCGGTGTCGATCAAAGTGCCGGAAGATCTCATCAAGGACATCCTGAGCAATCCTGATTTTGCGAAGATGTTCCCTGAGGAGGCTTCCCGAAAGGCACCCGGTCGGAATATTCCCGGCCCCGGCGGTTCCGGTGCGCCCACTCCGGGTCCCGGTCAGATCCAGGTAGCCATCGGCATCCCTGCAGACGACGATGAGTTCAGGGCCGTAAGCAGTTCTGTCGCAAAGTACTGTGCCGGCAATCCCCACATCCACAGGGTCGGCATCGTCATGAAGATGGTCAAGGGCAGGAAGGACGTGGCATTCCTGGGCATCGTCGACTGTGACAAGGGCAGGGAGAATGACTGCTTCAGAGGCATCTTTGCCGCAGCCAAGCCTCACCTGATCAAAGACAGGAAGCTTGAGTTCATGAAGTATGCGGATGCACCCTTTGCGGATGATTATTTCTCGAAGCAGGAGTGGGTGTATAAGGAGTGAGAGTGCCGGGAGTGAGTGTGCATAGAGAGTGTGTGCATGGAGTAGGCTTTGGTTTTTATAATTTGCAGAATTGAGATTATTGATCATGGGCGGCACTTAATGTGCCGCTTTTTTGTGTGAAGGGGGGAATGGGATGAGTGCAATATCAGACAATACCGACATCAGCGTTTCCGCGGAAAAACAGCATTTCTTCCGCAGTTTTCGCGGAAAGATTTCTATATATCTGCGAATCCGCGAAGAATGACATGTTTTTCCGCATTTTTCGCGGACTGTAATCTGGTTGTAACATTAGAGGGGTTCGGATTCTGCCCTGCCATGCCCACCCTAAAAAATAACCCCGGCCTCCAAAAGAAAGGCCGGGGTCATGTCAGCGGATATCTTTGTGTTTGATCAGAGCTATTGAGGGGATGATTATATCATTGAAGAAGGATGCGAATAATTCTCTGTCATCCCTCAGGAAGTTCTCTCTCATTATTTCGTTCATGCTTTTCAGGTAGTAGGTTTTAAAATAATCGGGGTTTATCATGCACTTCTCGTAGTGGGTAATCTCATAAGCTGCATTCCGGATATACTTAAAACAGCACTGATATAAAGGGTGCGTGTATCCGCTGTCTCTGATCGGCTTCATCATTATACTGCACGCATCCGCTCTGGCATCATCCCTGGTATAGTCTTCAGAATAATCTTCTATTTTGCCGATCATGACGAAGACGTCGCCTACTTTAAGCTCTGAGAGATCACAATCCCGGAATGCAGGAAGTTCCTTAAGTCTGCTGATACATTCCGGAATATACGTGAAATACTCCGGGACGGTAAGGCTGCATAATGCCTTGATGTTGTGGAAGGCCTCACGGCACTTGTTGAGGTGATAATCACCTGTGTCGTTGACTATCTCATCAAGGGGTACTTTACGATGGCTGAGCTGCTGTTTGAACATGCTGTAATCATTATGTCCTAAGAGATCATTAAGAGGCTTCTTTGCCATAATCGTTGCTCCTTTCATGCTCGTGTTTCTCCGGTGAATACTCTACGGGTCTGTAGTCATCGGCGTTATGCTTTCGTGTGAAGAAGGGCTTCTGGCCCTGGATCAGAACGAGCTCGTAGTTGAGCGGCATTCCTGTTATCTTGTCGAGAGGCATGTTGGCCTTCTCGGAGAAGTACCGGGGCGTCTCGATGTCCGTGCCGCCGAGGTACGCGGCTATGGAGCAGTTGCCTGCGATGGTTGATGCCGAGTGGGATCCGTACTTGGCTTCGAGCTGGCCCCAGTTCTGAAGGATGAGACTGACGCTGATGCCTCTGCTCCTGGTGATCGACAGCAGTTCCGGCAGATGCGGGATCACAAAGCTCGCTCCGATGTCGTCACAGTACAGGTGTACCGGTATCTTGAGTCTCGATTTCGGGCAGCTGTCGGCGTGATCGAGCAGCACCTTGATGCACTGGCTGAAGAACAGCCGTACTATCGGTGTCTTTGAGTGATCATGGTCAGGGACGTTGATGAACAGCGCAGTCTTCGTGTCTCCGAGCGAAGCGGGGTTGAACCTGACCGGAGCGGAGTACAGCTTGTCGCAGTCATCCCATGTATAGAGGGCCATGGCGGTGCCTGCTATCCCGGAGATGCTCGCGTGCATCCTTTCGGCCTTACGGGTGGTCCTTACGGTCCTGTCGAAAAGCACCTCAAAGGCTTCGGGATCATTGAGCTCGGCTTCGTTTATCAGCTCACTCCATTCCGGCTGGTTCATCAGGTTAAGCAGCTTTCCGACAATAGTCAGATCATGCTCATCGTCCGGAAGGATGTGGAAGCACAGATGGATGCATGCGCTGATGTACTGTCTTGAGGCCAGCTGCCAGAAAGGGTCATTTGAATCATGAAATTCATCATCAGAGCAGATCCAATCTGCCAGTTCGTTGATGTCATCTGTCCTGACGGTCTTGCTCTTTTGATCTTTTCTGATCATGTCCAGCGGATTGTATCCTACAGACGAATTAGACGTGCAGCACAGATCGATCAGCTCGACCCGGTATCCTTTGTTCTTCAGTTCCCTCATGTGCTTCTTGTAAAGGTTGAGCTTGGAATCGATGATGACCATCGACTCCGTATCAGCTGCAGAGATATTCGGACTTACATAGCCGCGTGTCTTACCGGTACCTGTTGCTCCTATCACGAGCGTGTTGAGGTTTGACAGGGAACGCTCGTCTGCCTTAACTGTTACGTCTCTACCGATTGTTCTTGTTATTTTCATAGATTCTCTCCTTCAATGATTTGATCTGCAAGCCCGAAAGCTAATGCTTCTTCGGCATTGAAATATGTATCCTGTCTGGTCAGCTCGAGGATCTCTTCTGTGGTTTTGCCGCAGTTTGCTGCAAGCAGTGATGCAATGCTGCTGCGGTACTCCAGAAGACTGTCTGATACAGCTTTGATCTTCAGTGCGTTGCCGCCTGTCTCCGGTATCATAGGATCATGGATCATCAGCTTTCCTGAGGGAAACATGAATCTTTTGCAGCCGCACGAGAAGATGACCGCGGCCATGGAGGCCGTGAGGCCGACACAATATGTGTCGACCTCGGCCTTGATGGAGGACATACAGTCGATTATTGCCATTCCGGAGTCGATGCTTCCGCCGGAGCTTGAGATATACAGTGATATCGGTGCGGAAGGATCTTCGTGCGACAGGATCATCAGCTGCTTTATGAGGGAGGTTGCCGAGCAGATGTCTATCTCGTCCGTGAGAAAGATCTTCCTCTGCCCGAAAAGCTCATCTTCAAGCCTGACAGGCGTGTAGCCGTTTGCTGATTCTTTGATCATACATGGTTGGATTAAGTTTCTCATGCCGGGATCACCCCTTTCTTTTTCGCGGTCTTTTTGCTCTTGCGAACGTATCTTGTCCTGTCGATATAGACCGGATTACCTAACGTCGTTACGCTCTTAAGAGCGATGGCAAGACTGCCGTTCCTGTTGATGAAGAACCTTCCTTCGCAGATAACTTCAGTTCCGGGGGCCAGCTCGTCGTCGAAGCTGCATTCAATGATCAGGTTGTTGATCATTTTGCCCGTTGAGACAGGTGCATTGTAGCTTTTGAGACGAAGTGCGGGCAAGCCGGGACAAACGGATGACTCGTAGAACTTATCCATAGCCGTACGCTCTGCATCAGTGAGTGCTCCGGAGCTTTTGATGCTTGCGTCATATACGATAAGTTCTCCGTACGGCTTGTTCACGTCATCCATGTAGTACGGACCTGCTTTTGTCTTTGCCCAGATACTGCGTCT
>CADBNJ010000323.1 GCA_902795955.1 Oscillospiraceae bacterium | reverse complement strand
GAATAATCATCGTTAACTTCAAGAGCAATACCGCTTTTGCCGTCACCGGTCGCATAATTGGTCACTGTGACGCGTCTGCCTGTTGTGACGCAGTTGGACCGGTAAGTATCGATATATCTGTCGCTGCCTGACTCCCAATTATCCATCATAAGGTCCAATTCTTTAATTACCTCAGCCGCCAGACGTGCTCTGGACAGATCTTTGGAGCCGGATGCAGCAGCTATAGATGTCGCGATGTCAGACAGTTCGGGAGGAAAGTCGCTCTGCTTCTGATTAACGTTTATGCCTATTCCTATTATCACATTGCTTACCATGCCGATCTCGCTCTCAACAGTCATCTCGGTCAGGATGCCCGAGATCTTGCGGTTGCCGATATACAGATCATTGACCCACTTTATGCCTGTAGTGACTCCGCAGGCCGATAAGATTGCCTTATGTACTGCGACAGCCGTCCAAGCTGTAATTCTGCTCATATCAGACAGATCCCCAGTCGGTTTTATCAGCATGGACATGTATATTCCTGTATTTGGGGGCGACACGAAAGCCCTTCCCATGCGGCCGCGTCCGCCGGTCTGTTCATTGGCGATCATACATGTTCCTGAAGGTATATCCTGCTTGATCATGTCCTTAACTCTGTTGTTTGTAGAATCAACAGAGGCCAGGCATATAACGGTACGGCGACGGTCTTCGTCAAGGTATGAATAGACATCTCCGGCAAAAAGTCTGTCAGGGCAGGATATCAGTTGATATCCTCTGTTAGTGACTGAATTAATAACGCATCCGTCAGCTCTGAGTGCCTTCACGGCTCCGTTAACGGCTGCTCTGCTTATATTCAAATGTGAACTGATGAGTTCGCCTGATACATAACCGCTGCTCTTAAGCAGTATTGCCAGCACATCATCCTTTGTCATTTTATGTTTCCTCCGAATCAATCTACTTTTATTGTATAAAAAATAACTAAAATGGTAAAATATATTAATAATAGAGTGGGGAGAAGTTATGCAGATATACTCGGTAGTATTGTTGGCTGTTGCTTTCTTGAGTTCATGCTGTACGGCATATCTGTTGTTCAAAGCCAATAAAGGCCTTGATCCTCTCTATGTTTTGGCGTCTTTTGTCATTACTGTCAGCAATGTCGGGTATTTCATCATGGCTGACGCCGAGACTGAATCTGCTGCGATGATCGGCAATTCCATTGCATATATCGGCGGTGTATTCCTGCCTCTCATACTTATGACAATGCTTGCTTCTTTCTCTGATTTTAAGATGCCTGACTGGTTCCAGATAACCATAACAATGATAAATATTGTGGTCTATGCATTCATTCTTCTGTCCTACAGGTTTAATATTTATTATACTGATTCGGTGTTTGATCCTTCTTCTATGAATAATCTGGTCCATACTCCGGGGTACGGATATTACATCAGACTCATCGTGCTTGCAGTCGAGGTGTTCCTTAGCATATTCTTCACGGTTCTTGCCATTACCGGCAAGAAGACTGCTTCATGGAAGACAATGTGGACATTTATATTGTTTATGCTCCTGACAATAATAGTTTACAGTGTAACGAGCATATTCCACATCAGCCACACGGTCATCGCCTTTCTGTATCTGGCCTGCGGCAGTGCGCTTGTATTCACAACAAGCAGGTTCCAGTTATACGATATTTCCGTAAATGTTCAGAAACGTATGACAGCCGAGGATTCCAAGGCTTTCATTACAGTTGACAGGAAATTTAATCTTGCCGGATACAATAATTCTGCTGCTGTTTTCTTCCCGGATCTCAACAACTGCAGGATCGATTCACCGATCGTTACGAACAGTTTTGCACTCAATGAGATAATAAGGTGGATACGTAAAGAAGCACCTAAGATGGATATCAACAGCATTAATAACAAAGAATTCGTTATCAATGACAGTAATATGCTCGACAATAAGCATATTAACTGCACGTTGACGGTGCTGTCATTTGGTCTGCGCAAGAGCATACTGGGTTATCTGCTTGAGATTAATGACGAGACGGAACAGGTCAATTACATCAACGAACTTAACTATACCGGTGTGAGGCTCAAGAAAGAAGCAGACCGTCAGACCAAGAGAGCAGAGAACCTTCAGGGATCGATCATCCTGGGAATGGCGGCTATGATCGAATCACGTGACAACTCGACAGGCGGTCATATCAACAGAACAAGTGCGTGTGTTCAGCTCTTTGTAGAGAAGATCAAGAAGAGCGGTCAGTTTCCGATGAATGATATCTTCTGGACTAATATCATCAATGCGGCGCCTCTTCACGATCTCGGCAAGATTGCCGTCGATGACAGGATACTCCGTAAGAAAGAGAAGCTTGAACCTGAAGAATACGAGCAGATGAAGAGGCATGCTGCAGTCGGTGCCGAGATAGTTAAGCAGGTTCTGGCAGATGTTGACGATAAGGAATTCGTCAGGGTCGCATCCAATGTAGCTCATTATCACCACGAGAAGTATAACGGCAAGGGTTACCCTGACGGACTTAAGGGTGACCGTATACCTTTGGAAGCAAGAGTTATGGCTTTGGCGGATGTTTTCGATGCGCTGATCAGCAGAAGGTATTACAAGGATCAGATGAGTTTTGATGATGCTTTCGAATTGATACGCAAGGACCTCGGTTCGCATTTTGATCCGGTATTGGGCAAGATCTTCCTCGGAATGCGTGAGGATCTGATATATCTGTACAGCAGTTTCTCCGGTGAAGATGCTCCTGATGTTCTCAGATCAGACTCTTGACTTGATGAATAAATGTAGTAAACTATCGCTAACAAAAGCTATGACCGGGACACGTATGCGCGGTTAATACATTGTCAGAGAATTGGGTGCCGCAGGCTGTAAGCCCCATGAATGTATCGTTCATATACAACCCGACCAGCTGCAGGGGTATAGGCAGATAGCCGTGACCTGAGCCGTGTCAGACAACGTTACAGTCTTAATTGAGAGGCGTGATCATCACGCAATTTGGGTGGAACCGTGCAGCCATGCATCCCAAAGTGTTGGGAACATGGTTTTTTTATTGTTCAAAATTTAAATGGAGGTATATAAGGATGTTCGATTTTAACAACGAGCAGGACAGGAAGAACTACAGACACACAACGTCTCACATTCTGGCACAGGCAGTGAAGAGGCTTTGGCCTGATACAAAGCTTGCTATCGGTCCTGCGATTGATGACGGCTTTTACTATGATTTCGATAAGGAGGGAGGGTTCACAAATGACGACCTTAAATCTATCGAAGAAGAGATGAAGAAGATCGTTAAGGAGAACCTTCCGCTTGAGAGATTTGAGCTTCCGAGAGCTGAAGCTATCAAGTTCATGGCTGACAGGAATGAGGATTACAAGGTTGAACTCATAAACGACCTTCCGGAGGATGCCGTCATATCTTTCTATAAGCAGGGAGACTTTACTGACCTTTGTGCCGGCCCTCACGTTGAGAGTACCGGTGTTATCAAGGCTTTCAAGCTCATATCCGTTGCAGGTGCCTACTGGAGAGGTGATTCATCACGTAAGATGCTCACCAGGATCTATGGTACCAGCTATCCCGATAAAGCAATGCTTAAGGAACATCTGGACAGACTCGAAGAAGCAAAGAAGCGCGATCACAACAAGCTTGGTCGTGAACTTGAATACTTCACGACCGTTGACTATATCGGTCAGGGTCTTCCCATCATCTGTCCTAAGGGTGCAAGAGTGATCCAGACTCTGCAGCGCTGGGT
>CADBNJ010000322.1 GCA_902795955.1 Oscillospiraceae bacterium | reverse complement strand
CTCCTGCGCGACTCGTAGCAATCCTGCCTGAGGTAGATAAAAGACCTGTCATCTATCGATTCGATATAAAGTATGTCCTGCACAGGGATCTGATATAACTTCTCTTCCCTTGTAACTTCGATACTTCCCTGCCGGAGCTTGATGAATCTGACGATCTCATTAACACGCTCGTTTACTCTGTGACAGCCGATCTCGATATATTCCCTGTCGCTGCCGTCGATAGTTTTAACCTTAATATCCATCAGTAATACGCTTTTACGGTAAATTCACCTTTGTCCTTGAGATAGCAGTCGAAGAAATCCAGCACAAGCCTGTTGACCTGATCGATGCACGCCTCTGATTCCACGGTACCCCTTCCGAGCAATCCCGCAAGGAAAGGCGAGAATAGAGGAAGGTCCGTAAAATCCATGTGTTCTGCACCTTTGAAGTATGTGCCAAATCCCTCTGATGCATTATCAAGTATAACATTATTTGCATAGACATATCCATTCTCAGCCGCCTCGATCCTGCCGGCGTGGTGGCTCTCGGAATCAAGTGCCAGCAAAGGCGTTTTGTACGGCACCTGATTTACGCTGACCTGACCGCCTGTTACTCCCGTCTCCTCGCCGAGCATCGTTCCGTCGATATCGATAACGGCATCCACATCATCCCTTCTTCCGACAGTTACGGCCGTCGCTCCTCCGAGCGAGTGACCCATGAGTCCGATCCTGTCGGCATCGATAAGACTTACCGCGTCTGATATGTCATTTCTGTTCTTATCCTCAATGAACCAGTTTGCATATGATCCGGATGACGCCGTCTCCTTTACCGTGTCGATGACATAATTCATATCAGCTTCCCTGATCTCCATCCACTTGGATGTCGTATCATATACCTCCGCCTCGGGCACATTGTCATTTCCGCCTATCCTCATCGCCGAATCAAGAAAATCCCTGTCAACTATTACCGTCCTGCCGTCTGAGTCTTTGGTAAAGAATGCGTGGTAAGGATGGTCCAGGCTTATGACAACATAACCATTGGACGCCAGCTCCATATAAGTTGAAGCATTGCTCTGATAATACCCGAAGGCTCCGTGGCTGAATATGACAAGAGGAAGAGTATTTTTCCCGATTGAACCTGCTTCTTCGGGATAGTAGAAATGCACAGGCACCTCGCGGTATGAACCGTCATTCTCATATTTCTCAAGTCTTGATCTGTCGATTAATATCGCTTCCGTCTCCCTGACATGATATGGTCCGCTGACAGGTCTTCCTTTATAGTCCCTGAATATGAACGCAGGCACCATGCTTACGAGCAACAAAACCACATTCATGACCGCACTTATTATCATTGCTGCATGCCGCTTCGGATTCTCATTATGCCTTCTGATAAGGAAGAAAACTCCTGATACAACGATCCTTACAACAAGCAGGATGATAAGTCCCGTGAACCTGAAGCTGAAGTCGATCCCGGGAAGCATGACCGTGAGCAGATATATGCAAAGCTCCCCCGCATTCACGATCAGCCTCTTGGCCGTCCACTCCCTGCGGGGACTTGTTACGGTCATCATCAATCCCGCGAATCCGATCTCTGCTGTCACAAGTAATATCAACAATAGTGTCGTCATAATAATACCGCCTTTGCTTTTGTATTTGACGACACTATATAGCTGACATCATCTTCTTACAACAGACATGACGGCAAGATGCATTTTGGCGCGGTAAGATGCATATGGTCTCAAATAACAGAGTCAGTCCAGCTCTTAATATCAGCTTCCTTCACTCTCGCGGACAGCCGCTTTCCTTCTTTGACGGCTGCACCCTTTGCAAGCTCTCCCATATTCCTGCCGGAGTCGCCGATCCCGCTGCTGCCTGACGTACAGAAAGGGATGACAGTTATCCCGCTGAAATCATACGATTCCATGAATGTGTCAATGATGGAAGGCTCTCTGTACCACCACACCGGGAAGCCGACAAATATGCGGTCATACACAGATATATCATCTATTCTCGAGGATATCGCAGGTCTTGACGATCTGTCCTTCATCTCGACGGAACTCCTGCTCTTTCTGTTCATCCAGTTAAGATCTGCCTTTGTGTAAGGAACCTCGGGAACGATCTCAAACAGATCAGCTCCGGTGACACCTGCGATCTTCTCCGCCACTTTCTTCGTTACTCCGCTTGCGCTGAAATAAGCAACTAATGTCTTACTCATCACCGATACCTCCTATGCTGTAAATATCATCCATTCTTATCCTGTCTCCGTCAGCGAAGACAAGCTCTTTATTATATCCGTCGACTGTCTTCAGC
Source organism: Oscillospiraceae bacterium (assembly GCA_902795955.1). Classification (GTDB taxonomy): domain Bacteria; phylum Bacillota; class Clostridia; order Saccharofermentanales; family Saccharofermentanaceae; genus Saccharofermentans. Next base: position 4,375 of record CADBNJ010000322.1, on the reverse strand, counting down.
CTGCCCTTCTTCTCGGCATACTCCCCGCCTTCCTTGAGCTTATCGGGAACGAAATAAACAACTGTCACCTGAGGGTGTTCATCCGCCATTGCGGAAAGCCTGGCGATCATGGCGCCAAGTTCCGCAGCCTCATCCTCCGACAGTTCCCTTTTACTGTCCGTAAGTCTCTCAGTCTCGGCCACGGCAAGATCATACCCGACAAGTGCGGCGAAAGGAGAGAACTGCGCTGCCCTGTCACTTACCGGCATAGGCGGCAGATCATCATATTGAGGCCTCGTCAGGTGTATCATATCGTCATATCTGCTCATGCCTTATGCCCGCCTATCTGTTTGTTCCTGTCGATCGCCGTTCCGCCCTTGTTAAGGTTCTTTGCCTTGATCACCGAATTCTTGCCGAACCTGCGCTTGATATCAAGCATCGCTTCCTGGAGGGCCCGCTCTTTCGAGTTGTCCTCCTGCGGCTTCTCCTCATCGAAAAGGCTTATCTGCTCATATCTCTCGCTCGGGGGTATATCATTCTCACTGAGAACATTACATGCCGCAATGGTGATCCTTCTCACGAGCAGATTCTTGTCAACAATGCTCTCAAATAATTCAACCGTTGCTTCATTGATCTTTCTTGAAGATGATGTATGTTTCCCCAGATTTGCAGTCCCGTGGGCGTGTTTGGGCACCTGCCTGCCATAATAATCAGACGTTACCTCTCCTTTATATGAACCGTCCGCCAGACTCTCCTGATCGTAATTAATGGTAAGCACTATCTGATCCGTAACAAGCTTCTTGTCCACGAGATCGAGTGACAGAACATCGGCCATCTCCCACGCGATGAGCTTGGCTGTCTCATAGTCAGTAGGCTCCTGCAGCACCTGACCCGAGGACAGGCTGTTGTTGTCAGGCTTATATGCCTTGACATCCGCCACTGTAGCCGGCTCTATTCCCCATGCGTGATCGATCAGAAGTTCCGCATTCTTGCCAAACACCTTGTACAGCTGACCTATACTCCTGCGGTCAAGCGAACATCTTGCAATGTCACCCATCGTAAATATGCCTATTCTCTCGAGACGTGAAGCTGTTCCTCTCCCCACTCTCCAGAAGTCGGTTACCGGTCTGTGATCCCACAGTTCCCTTCTGTACTTCTCCTCGTCCAGCTCTGCGATGCGCACACCGTCCTTATCTGCGGGGATATGCTTGGCTACTATGTCCATGGCTACCTTGCACAGATACATGTTCGTCCCGATCCCCGCCGTTGCCGTGATGCCCGTTGCCTTGAGGACATCCTGTATCATCCTGCGCGCCAGATCATGAGCACTTACATTGTAGAGCTTGAGATACTCCGTCGCATCGATGAACACTTCATCCACGGAGTAGGCGAAAATATCCTCCGGCGCAATGTACTTTAAATATATTCCGTATATCCCGGCGCTGACCTTCATGTATTCCGCCATCCTGGGTACTGCAACAACATAATCTACAGCCAGCGACGGATCAGACACAAGTTCGGAATACAGATAACTCTTCCCCGTAAGTTCCTTGCCGGGGGACAGTCTTCTCCTCTCATCATTGACCTGCTGCACCCTTTGGACCACTTCAAAAAGCCTGGCTCTTCCTGATATACCGTAACTCTTGAGCGAGGGTGATACGGCAAGGCAGATCGTCTTGTCAGTACGGCTCTTATCTGCGACCACGAGATTTGTGTTGAGCGGATCAAGACCTCTGCCGGCGCATTCCACGCTGGCATAGAATGATTTAAGATCGATCGCTATGTATACCCTGTCTGTCATATCAGGATTGTAATATAAACCGCCGGCTCACTTCAACATCTTGCGGTATTTTGAAGGGGGCGCATTCTTGTACTCCGCAAATACCCTGTTAAAGCTCGGAATGCTCTTGAATCCGGACAGCATGGCTATCTCAGTAAGAGACAGGCTGTCCTCGGGAAGGAGTGAGACTGCTTTCTCAACTCTGACCGCATTGAGCCACTTGCTGTAATTCTGTCCCGTCACATCCTTGAACGCACGGGAGAAATAATCCTTGTTAAGTCCGGCTCTCTCCGCCATTGCTGTTTGCGACAGGTCGTCTGCAGTCAGATTATTCTTAATGTAATCCATAACAGATATGATGTTATTGAGCGTACTGTCAGACACCGTCTTGCCGCCGTCATTTGATATGTCGGCATCAAGTTCCGCCTGATGCTTATCAAGCACGATCATCAGTTCGCACAACAGACCTGCACACTTCATCTCCCGGTTATCCCCGGAGCAGTTCCAGACATCGAAGATCTTATCAATTATTGATTTAAGCTCTGCCGCCAGCTCCGGATGAGAATTGATGCAGATGATATGCAGATCATGGTAATGGTTAACTATCCTCTTGAAGTCGAAGAGCGAATCCGCGAAAGTGTTGCTGTACTGGATGACTACGGAGTCTTCACGGTTCGCATCCACGATCTCGTGCATCTCCATCGGCCAGATAAGAACAATGTCCCCGGCAGCCAGCGAATACAGCGAATCATCGATCCTGTATATGTTCCTGCTGCCGCTTCCAACGAGTATTATCTCGCCGTATGCATGCCGGTGAGACGGAAAAACGCGCTCGGCGGAGCCGGCGGCAACATTGATCGCCCTTGCATTGTTAAATGAGAAATACTCATATCCCGCGCTATCCAGACCGATCGCCTCCCTCATGTCAAAAAATGATAAAAAAACCAATCATAATATAAGAGGAATAATACCAGTTTTAAGATAACATGTGAATAAGGAGGATATACATCATGAGAAAAGCATTATTCATCGGCGGAACAGGTACAATAAGCACGGCAATCGTAAAGCGTCTGTCAGAAGATCCTCTCTGGGAAGTATATGTTCTCAACAGGGGCAACAGAACGGAAGTCATTCCCGGTAACGTTACACTCATAAAGGCAGACATCAATGACGAGGCGGATGTTCTCGGCAAGATCGGAGACATGACTTTCGATGCGGTATGCGAATTCATCGGATTCACCGTGGAACAGGTTGAACGCGACTACAGGCTTTTTGCCGGTAAGACGAAGCAGTATATCTACATAAGCTCGGCATCGGCCTATCACAAGCCTGCAGCAGGCTATGTAATAACCGAAGGTACTTCACTTGCTAATCCCTATTGGCAGTATTCACGCGACAAGATCGCCTGTGAGGAGTTCCTGATGAAGAAGTACAGAGAAGAAGGATTCCCCGTGACCATCGTCCGTCCGAGCCACACTTACGACGAACGTCATGTACCACTCGGAGTCCACGGTAAGAAAGGCTTCTGGCAGGTCATAAAGAGAATCATCGACGGCAAACCCGTGATCATACAGGGCGACGGATCATCTCTGTGGACCGTAACATGGAATGCTGATTTCGCGGTGGGATATACGGGACTTATGGCAAATCCGCACGCCATCGGCGAGGCATTCCATATCACTTCGGACGAGTCACTTACATGGGATCAGATATATCAGACGATCGCAAGAACACTGGGCAAGGAACTCAAGGCCTATCACGTGTCCTCCGATTTCCTGTCGGCGGCCGGAGATAAGTACGGCTTTGATTTCGAGGGGAGCCTTACGGGTGATAAGTCCGTATCTGTTGTTTTTGACAACAGCAAGCTCAAGAGGGCTGTGCCTCAGATGAGGACATCCGTCAGATTCGACGAGGGCGTTAAGATGTCTTTGGATTATGTATTATCGCATCCCGAATGCCAGGTGGAAGACAAGGAATTCGATGAGTGGTGCGACAGAGTTATAGCAGCGATAGATAAAGCAAAAAGCGAGGTGTAATAATGATAGATCTTAAAGGGAAATGGGTACTTATAACAGGAGCATCGAGAGGCCTGGGACGTCTGGCAGCGAATCTCATGGCAGATCAGGGATGCAATCTCATCCTCCAGAGCAGGAGCGTTGAGCATACGGCCTCCCTCGAGGATGAAGTCAAGGCCAAGGGCGTAATGTGTCATTCCGTGGAGGCGGATCTTAATGACATTCCGTCCGTAATGAAGATGCTCGATGATATCGATACGCTCGGAGTTGATGTGGAAGTCGTGCTCAACAATGCGGGGCTTCAGATAGCTTACCGCAAGGAGTTCTGCCGGACTCCGCCCGAGGATTACTGGGTCAGCTTCAACGTAAACACAATAGCTCCTGCGATGATCTGCTATCACTTCCTCCCCAAGATGATCGGGAAGGGATTCGGGCGTATCGTCAATACTACAAGCGGCATCGACAAGGAGCCTGAACAGGCAGGTTATTCCGGTGCCAAGGCTGCCCTTGACAAGATAACAAAGGACATGGCAACAAAGCTTGGCGGAACAGGCGTTACCATGAACCTTACCGATCCGGGCTGGTGCAGGACAGACCTCGG
>CADBNJ010000321.1 GCA_902795955.1 Oscillospiraceae bacterium | reverse complement strand
GTAAACATTCCTCCCGCGAATTCCGTGAAGTTCCTTTTTGTATGCCCGGCAATGTAATTCCCGAATGGTATTGCATAATCAACCGGCAGCAGGTATAATCACCGCTATCAACAAAGAAGGAGGTCCTGACCATGACATTACGACAAATAATAACAACAAGAACTGATAACAACAGGCATGCAGGATCTGCTTCTGTAGCTTGATCATTCATTAATCTATTCCAAGCGTGATCCGTAAGCACCTGCCTCTATGAGGTGTATTTTGCATGCCTTTCCATTACGAAAGGAAAGAATTATGGACATTATTAAAGGAAACTGGTCGGAGGCAAAAGTCTATGCCTCTGACATCGAAGATTACGCCAGATACCAGATTCAAATGATCTGCGACAACAGCATTTCGATGGGCTCAAAGATAAGGATAATGCCGGACTGTCATCCCGGCAGGGTTGGCCCCGTCGGCCTTACCATGACAGTCACCGGTAAGATCATGCCGCAGCTTATGGGGATCGATATCGGATGCGGGATGCTGGTCTGTAAGATCAAGGTCAGGAACATTGAATTTCAGAAGCTCGACAGCGTCATCCGTGAGAATGTTCCGGCAGGATTTAAGATCAGAAAAGCGCCTCACTGCAAGGCTGATACCGGACTGATCTCAGACCTTCGCTGCCTGCGTTCAGTTAATGTTGACAAAGCTCTAAGAAGCCTTGGGACACTGGGCGGGGGCAACCACTTTATCGAAGTCGATAAGGGCGAAGACGGATACTATATCGTTATTCACACAGGCAGCCGTCACTTAGGCGTTGACGTGGCTGATCACTACACTGAGAGAGCGCGCAGAAGGCTGGCCAATATGGGCAGGGATGTTCCGTATGAGACAGCGTATGTGGAAGGTACTCTCATGGAGGATTATCTTCACGACGTTGCTGTTACTGCAGCGTATGCATCGCTTAACAGGGAGATGATCCTTAATGAGATCCTCAAGGGTATGAAGTGGAAGGAAGAAGAGAGTTATGAGTCGGTCCATAACTATATCGGTAATCTTTCGGACGGCACGAAGATCCTCCGCAAGGGTGCCTGCTCTGCGCTTAAAGGAGAGCGCGTGATAATCCCCGTTAACATGCGTGACGGAGTGATCCTCGGTGTGGGCAGGGGCAATCCCGAATGGAACTTCTCGGCACCTCACGGATCAGGGCGAAAGCTCAAGAGAACTGAGGTACAGAACAGTTACACGGTATCTTCTTTCAAGAAGGACATGAAGGGTATCTACAGCACATCCGTCTGCGCGGAAACGCTGGATGAAGCGCCTATAGCATACCGCGGGATCGATGAGATCCTGGCAGGTGTAGAAGAGACGGTTGAAGTCAAAGAGATCATAAAGCCTGTATACAGCTTTAAGGCAGGGAAAGAGAGGTAAATATGTTAATACAGATAAGCTCGGGACAGGGTCCCGTGGAGTGCTCTGTCGGAGTGGAGAAGCTGTGCAGAGCACTTCTCAAAGAATACGAAGGATCAAGGATCGTAACAGTCAACAGAGATTATTCAGGCAACGGTTATAAGTCTGCCGTTATGGAGCTTTCCGAAGATGTTTCTTCTCTGGAGGGTACGGTATTGTGGATATGGAAGAGCACCATAAGGCCGGGTCATCAGCGCAAGAACTGGTACATGGATATCAGTGTGATCAGAGAGGCTGAGGAGGCAGTTAAATTTGCTCTTGAGGACTGTGAGATAACGACTATGCACTGCGGCGGCAAGGGCGGTCAGCACGTCAATAAAGTTGAGACGGGCGTAAGGATCGTCCACAAGCCGACAGGCATAGTTGTTACGTGTACTGAGGAGAGAAGTCAGGTGCAGAATAAAAACCGTGCCATAAAACGCCTTCAGAGCATTCTTGCGGCAAAGCAGGAAGACAATAATGCTGATGCTTTGAATGATGCGTGGCATAAACACACTGAGATCGAGCGGGGGAATCCGGTCCGCGTGTATGAAGGGGAGAAGTTCAGGAGGAGGTGAATTGAGATGGAGAAAAGATTACGTGGATAGATGTGTTCGGCACGTAGCAGTGATCCTGCCATAGGACTTTCCGGGAAATTGTCGTGCATACACGATAAAAATGGTTGAAAGTGTCGTGTACACACGATAAAATATAGTCACATTTACTGTTAAAAACCTGTAAGAGAGGGGATAATATGAATCACAGCGTGCTTAAGCAGGTTATCTTGGATCAGAACGAGATGATCAAGAACATTGAGATAGTTAATAGAGACTATCACTTTGAGAAGAACGTCAATTATATTCTGGTCGGACTCAGAAGATCGGGTAAATCCACGTTGCTGTATAAGATGGTCAGGGATCTGATCTCGGATGGATGCGATTGGTCTCAGATAGTATATATCAACTTTGAAGATGATAGATTACTTGGTTTTAATACGGGTGACTATAATGACATTGTTGAGACAGCTCACGAACTGGCGGGTGAGAACGAGATATATTATTTTTTCGATGAGATCCAGAATGTTGATGGTTGGGAACACTTTGCCAGAAGATTGGCAGATCAGAAAAAGCATGTTCAGATAACCGGAAGCAATGCGAAGATGCTCAGCTCGGAAATGGCGAGTGTCTTGGGTGGACGCTATATTCCGAGAATGATAACGCCGTTTTCTTTCTCTGAAGTATTAGACTTCAAAAAGGTAAAACACGATGAAGCAGCATTGCTTACGACGTCGAAGAGTGCACTTATCAGAAAGACATGTCAGGAGTATATTTCTGATGGAGGTCTGCCGGAATCCTTATCATTGGTTAATAAGCGTGAATATATCAAAAGTGTATACGATAAGGTGTTGCTTGGAGATATTATCGAGAGGGAACGGATCAATAATATGATGGCTCTCCGCCTGATGGTAAAGAAGATAGCGGAAACGGTAAAGAATGAGGTGTCTTATAACACATTAGCCGGTAATGTGAAGGCTGTTGGTGTTAAGACGTCAACGGATTCAATGATCGATTATTCTTCTTATGCTGAGAATGCGTATCTTATCTTCAGGACAAGGAATTTTGTCTCGAAGTTTGCCGATAAAGAAGGCACACCAAGGTTCTACTTTTCTGACAACGGAGTTCTCTCTCTTTTTCTTGTTGATAAGAGTTCAACCCTTCTCGAGAACACTGTAGCAATTTATCTTTGGCGTAAGTACGCTGAAGATCTGTACTACTATAAGTCTTCGCAGACCGGTGTGGATATAGACTTCTATATTCCGGAAGACAGAACCGCGATTCAGGTAGCGTATTCGTTGGCAGAGGCAGAGGAACGCGAGGTGAAGAGCCTTTTGTCTTTTGCAGAGAGAACGGGATCGGATCATCGTCTGGTAATCGTTACGCTTGAAGAAGAAAGAGTGATCGAGAAAGACGGATATACCATTGAAGTAATGCCGATATATAAATTCCTGCTGCAAGAGTAGTATATCATTGGAGGTGTAATAAAATGGCTAATGATCTGGCGGATTTTTTTAATAACCTGGTAAACGGACCATCCTGCACCAAATGTCACGGGCGTCTGGATATTGAAGATGAATACTGCAGATCATGCGGGACACGCAATCCGCAGTGGAATACGCTGCATAGAGATAAATGTCCCGGATGCCTTTTCCGGCTTGAAGATGCTTCAGACAAGTACTGCAGATTGTGCGGAGCATCTGTGGTAGAGGGAACATACAGCCCGATGCAATCAGAATGGGAATACGGGTCATTTGACTTTCCGCCGGTTGAGAGGAAGCATATATGCTATCAGTGCGGGTTTACATATTATTCGGGGCACCATCACGATAATTACAGGTTTTGTCCGCGGTGCGGGGGACATGCACCGGCTCTGTAGGAGGAACAGATATCATGACTTCGCAAAGTAATACTTCAGGATATTTCAGGACATTGAGGATGGCGGCCGTTCTCGTGCTGATAATGTCCGTGACCCTGGGCGTGTGTGCATGCCGCCGCGAGAAGCTTTACACGGAAGAGGAGTTTCTTAACAGGCTGGAAGAGATGTACGATGCAGAGTTCGTTATCGTCTCCAGTGAGCAGGTAGACGATTGGAAGACGAGATACGTAGTCGCACTGAAGGACGATCCGGATCAGGAGTTTGATGTGACCAACACCTTGAGGACGGCAGGCTCGGACATAGGGCCGGTCGTGAACAGTATCCAGAGCAATGATCTGATGTATTATTTCGCCGGGAAGGATGCATACGAGGGATATCTGCTCGATAAGAGCGGCGGGATTACCTCGGATTATTATATCCTGCCCAAATTAAGTGAGAGTGATTCTTACGACGGCAAATACAGTGTCAGGTACCACATGGAAGAGGATAAGCTTATGCTGGATGTTTATTCCGGGGAGGAGAAGGTATTCAGCTTCCCGCCGTGTGCCGAGTCTGAGTGGCGCGGTGTCTGCTGGGACAGGGATTACAATCTCTGGATACAGATACATCACAAGGATCTGGTGTGCTACCGGAAGAACGGAGATGTCTGGGAGCTTGACGACAGTGCGGTTAAGCCGGATTATGTTGTCTATAACATCCATCCGGGGCGGTAATGGGAATCCTGTTTATGATACGGCTGTGGAGGCGATAAATGAGAATAAGCAAGAATCTTACGGATAATATAAGGATCGCTGTCGTTGCCGGCGTGCTTCTTGCCGCTGCTATTATGAGCGGGTGTTCACTTTTCCCGGGAGGATTGTCAGGCGGCAGGGATCACTCTGATCAGTACGGGAGTGCAGAAGAATACTGTGATTACTGGTTTGGGCCTTGCAGAGAGGTCGACTCATATGCTGAAGAACGCGGCGGTTCTGATGCGACGGTGCACGTGATGAAGGATAATGAATTCGGGTTCGAATATACTGTCACCGAGAGCAGGAAGGGATACTTTCTTGGGACCGGAGATTTTGCATATTACTACATAGATGAATTCCTCAAGAGCGGGGACCTCAAGGAGATTGCCGGAGAGTACGGTCTCGAATTCGAGAACTACGCGAATAGAGATAATTCGGGCAGCCCCTCGGTCAGGATCCACACTGACCGTGAGCTGTCGGAAGATGATAACAAAAAGATCCTGGATACGGTCATGACGGCTCTTGACAAGTTTGACTCCGGGAGGAAAGTTTT
>CADBNJ010000320.1 GCA_902795955.1 Oscillospiraceae bacterium | reverse complement strand
GGCCGCAAGGTTCATCCTTCGGTAAGATGCATCATTATTCCCGGATCGCAGAAAGTGTACAGAACAGCCCTTGATGAGGGACTTCTGGCTATATTCGACGATGCAGGGTGTGTTATATCCACTCCTACCTGCGGGCCGTGTCTCGGAGGACACATGGGCGTGCTCGCCAAGGGTGAGAGATGCGTGTCAACGACGAACCGGAATTTCGTGGGGCGCATGGGACATATCGAGTCCGAAGTAATACTGGCAGGCGTGCCCGTGGCATGTGCGTCAGCTGTCCTCGGCCGCGTCGGTGTACCGGCAGAACTGTGAGGTGTGTGATCATGAAGGTTAGCGGTAAAGTTTTTAAGTACGGAGATAATGTTGATACTGACGTGATCATCCCGGCACGTCATCTCACATCTGCGGATCCCGAGCATCTCAGGCAGCATTGCATGGAAGATATAGATGCCTCGTTCGCGGGCAGTGTCAGCGCAGGTGACATAATGGTGGCAGGGAAGAATTTCGGGTGCGGGTCATCGAGAGAGCATGCACCCATAGCTATCAAGGCAAGCGGTATATCACTTGTCATCGCATCTGATTTTGCTCGTATATTCTACCGCAATGCGATCAATACGGGTCTGCCGATAATGGAGTGCCCGGAGGCATCTTCCCGCATCGGGAGCGGCGATATTGTTGAGGCAGACTTCGATACGGGCGTGATAACGAATATTACCAAAGGCGAGTCTTATCAGGCCGCAGCATTTCCCGAATTTATCGGCAGGATAATTGCTGCAGGCGGTCTTGTCGAATACACCCGAAAGGAGATCGGCTTATGATCCAACCCGTCACTCACAAGATAGCAGTCATCAAAGGAGACGGCATCGGTCCCGAGATCGTATCTTCAGCGATGCTTGTTCTGGACAAGGCTGCTGCCAAATACGGCTTCAGAATAGCTTACAAGGAATTCCGCGCAGGAGGCTGTGCCATTGATGCCTGCGGCGTTCCTCTGCCCTCTGATACCCTTGAAGGATGCAAGGCTTCCGACGCAGTCCTCCTCGGTGCAGTCGGCGGCCCCAAGTGGGACAGCGTCGAACAATCACTCCGCCCGGAACGTGCACTTCTCGGACTCCGCGCAGGACTCGGTCTCTATTCCAATCTCAGGCCGGCATTATTATTCAAAGAGCTTGCCTCCGCATCGCCTCTAAAGGATGCAGGGGAGATAGACATCCTCATCGTCCGCGAACTTACCGGAGGTATATACTTTGGCGACAACGGCATGTATGAGAGCAATGATGTGCTGTCAGACGGTTCCGTCAAAGGCGTAGTCGCATACGATACCGAGGCGTACTCGGAAGGGGAGATCAGGCGCATAGTCAGGCAGGCCTTCGAACTGGCGCAGGGGCGCCGCCGTCACCTGACTCTTGTCGATAAGGCTAATGTCCTCAGGACTTCAAGACTCTGGCGTTCTGTTGCAGGTGATATCGCATTGGAATATCCCGGCGTTGCACTGGATTATCTGTATGTCGATAACTGTACGATGCAGCTGATAGGGCGTCCGTCTTCATTTGATGTCATCGTCACAAGCAATATGTTCGGTGACATTATCTCGGATGAGGCCGGCATGATCACAGGCTCCATCGGCATGCTTCCTTCGGCATCTCTTGGCGCACCGGGTACTCCGGGCATGTACGAGCCGATCCACGGCTCCGCTCCTGATATTGCCGGCACCGGGAAAGCAAACCCTCTGGCAACTATCCTGTCCGCTGCAATGATGCTCCGCTTGTCGCTTGACGAGCCTGAAGCTGCTTCATGCATCGAATCTGCAGTACGCAGTGTTATATCAGCAGGTTACAGGACTCCTGATATAGCTTCAGGTGCAGAAGGGGAGATCCCTGTCGATACGGAAGGGATGACGGAAGCAGTGCTGAAGTTCATGGTCTGAACAGACGGTCTTCACGTGATCTGCGGGAATTAGGCTTGCTGTCTGTAGCAGTGCCGCCACACCCGGCATAAGCGTTTCCGAAGAAAAACGGTAATCCTTCCGAAGATTTTTCGGAAAAAAACATAGATCTTTCGGATTCCGCAAGAATCCCGGATTTTTCCGAAATTTTTTCGGAAAATTCTTAAATTATTGCGGAAACAGGTCAGGATGCCGATCCGGGCACCGGCACATAATCCAACGGATTCCGTTTAGAACCGGAAAAGCGCAGTAGAAAAAGCGAGGACCTTTAAGCGTCGCCGTCAGTTCTGCGTACTTCAAATGTTATGCGTACTTGCAGTGACGGCGTAAGCGCCTGTCCTCGCTTTTATTCTACGAAGCGTTTTATTCGTTAACTATACTCTCCTGATTGAACAGCTTGCTGATGATAAACAGGCAAAGAGCACCGAAGACGATGTTGATTCCGCAGGTTGTCAGCATTTCGACGGGGGTGAAGCCGTTGAGCAGGATGTTCTTGGTAAGGTATGTCGCGTTCCACATCGGGATAACGTAGTTGTAGAATCCGAACTTTGCGAGGACGGAGTTCATGCCTTCATTGGATGTGAGGAATGAGCCGATGAACAGGATCATGATCGGGATGACTGTGAGAGTCTGAGCAGATCTTGAAGTCTTGGCTAATGTCGAGATGATGAGGATCAGTCCGACGAGGGCAAATGCCACGCTGATGATCGTGATGAATACATAGACATAGTCGATGAATGCGTAGTTGATGATATCGGCCCCCATCATGTCGCGGAAGCTCTGCATGAGGAAGGCGAGTCCGGCGAATGCTGACAGTGAACTGATGCCTGCTGCAGTCATGACTGCGAGTGCTTTACCGAGTGCGACACTTGTGCGGCTTACAGGAGTGATGAGCACTGTATTGAGGAAGTTGCTTTCCTTATCGCCTGCGATTATGTTGCTCGCCAGTGCCATGACACCGTAGACTATCGTCATGATGAGAAGTCCGGGAACCATGCTTGCCATGACGTTGCGGCCCTGATATGTCTCGTCACCCTGGTCGTATGTCTTTGTTGTATCGGCGTTGATCGTGAATACTACCGGACGCATCGTCTCAAGATAGTTGTTGAATGCTTCCTTTATCATCAATGATTTTGTGTAGGAAGAGTTGTAGTATACCTGTATGTCTGAGACAGGCTTGCCGTCAGTGATCTCTGTTGTGAAATCCTCAGGGAAGATGACGAGCAGTTCAGCATCCTTGTTCTTGATGTCCGTGATGCATTTGTCCACATCGTCGGGCTTGCCGGCGAAGCCGATCTTCTTGAGGTCTTCCTGCATGTATTCAGGTGCATTAACCGTGTAGGCTTTGTATGTATCTTCCTTTGAAGAGTTGTCCATTATAGTCATGAACTTGCCTTCGCCGAACATGATGAGGAAGGGCATGAGCACGCACATCAGAAGGACTGACCTGTCCTTCAGGATGGATCTGACTTCTTTCTTATAAACCGTAAGTGTATCTCTGAACATTTATATCACCATCCCTTACTGCTTCTGATACTTCTGATAGATATCGTAGAATGAATCCTCGAGCGAGCGCCCGTTCATAAGATTTGGAAGCGTGTCGTCAACGACGATCTTGCCTTCCACGATCATTGCGGCGCGGTCGCAGATCTTCTCAACGAGGTCAAAGAGGTGAGTGGAGAGGATGATGCACTTGCCCTCCTCCTTCATCCTCAGGATGAACTCTCTTACTTCTCTTGACGCAATGATGTCCAGACCGTTCGTCGGCTCATCGAAGATGATGAAGTCCGGATCATGTATGACCGATATTACGATCGATACTTTCTGGCGCATACCCTGTGACAGCTTGCTCAGCTTCGTGTCGGCATATGATTCGATCCCGAAGGATTCAAAAAGCTCTTTCCTGCGCACCTCGATCCTGTCCTTGGGCACATGATGAAGCCCTGCGAAATACTCGAACATATCATTCGCCGTTGCCTTCTTATCGAGCTGCAGATCCGTCGTCAGGAACGCGAACCTGCTCTTGATCCCGATCGGATCCTTCTTGATGTTCACGCCGTCATACAGAACATCGCCCTTGTCCGGCTTGAGAAGTGTGGCGAGCATTCTCATCGTCGTCGTCTTGCCGGCACCGTTCGGACCCAGCAGCCCGAAAACCTCTCCCGACTTTGCCGTAAAACTGATATCGTCAACGCCGACCTTAATGCGTGTCGGCAGATCCTGTGCACGGCGCTGCGCTTCACTGATCGTGAAAGTCTTGCGCAGATGCTTAGCTTCCAATGTATGCATATAACAAACCCTCCTGCTGTATTCTGCCTCATTATAGCAATAAACAGTCCCCGTTCTTCATATTGTTGCGAATGGTAGTTTGATTGTCGCAAAAGGTAGAAGAACACAAAAAGAGCCGCCACATCCGTGACGGCTCTCTCATGATAAGATCAGCTTAATGATCAGCCCTTCTCAAGAGCAAGTGTTCTTGTTGTGATGTCACAAACAGAAGAAGGTCCGTAGTACTGGATAGCACCGGGATATGTGAAGCATGTCTCAACAGCCCACTTCTCACGGTTAGCCTCGAAGAACTTGAACGGCTTGCCGTCGAGCTCAACGAGAGCCTTGCGGATAACCGGCTTATCTGCGCCGTTACGACGCTCGATGTTCATCATCTTTGTGATAGGCATACCGCCTGCAACCCACTCCTCAGCGGGCTTGCTGATGTTGGATACCTTGGAGAGGTAACCTGTGTAACCGTACTGGATGAGCATGAATGCATTGTAGCCCAGTGAATAGCAGTAATCAGCGTCGAAGTTGGAAGGGAAAGCACATCTGCCCTCATAACCGAAGAAGTGGTGGAGAGGTGAGAACTTGCCGTTATATGTGCCTGCAGCCTTGCGCTTCTTGAGCTCGTTCTTTACCAGCTCGGAGAAGAGCTTCTCGGACTCGATGAGTGATACCTGAACGTTGCCGTGAGGATCTCTCTCGAGGAAGAGCTGCTGCTGGATCCCGGCAGGGAGGATGTCAAATACTGCAAATGCGGAAGCAGACAGACCTGCCTTGATGAATGCATACTTGTCGTCCCATGAAGGGAGTGCATTGAACTTCTCGGTTGCTTCGCCTGCGAGAAGCTCGTTGATCTCTGCGATAAGAGCGGAGAACTCGGGAACGAACTCTACGATACCCTCAGGGATGATAGCAACACCGAAGTTGTCACCGTTAGCTGCTCTGTTTGCTACAGAATCTGCAATGTAGTTTGTGATCTGTGCAAGAGACATCTTCTTTGCTGCAACTTCCTCACCGATGAGGCAGATGTTAGGCTGTGTCTCAAGAGCGCACTCCAAAGCAACGTGTGAAGCGGAACGGCCCATAACCTTTACGAAGTGCCAGTACTTCTTTGCTGAGTTAGCATCACGCTCGATGTTGCCGATGAGCTCTGAATATGTCTTTGTAGCTGTATCGAAACCAAATGAAGCCTCGATATCCTCGTTCTTTAAGTCACCGTCTATTGTC
>CADBNJ010000319.1 GCA_902795955.1 Oscillospiraceae bacterium | reverse complement strand
CCTGTACCGAACTCGATGTCTACATAATCATCTGCAACGACCGGTATCCTTCTTCCGACGAGAGGAAGGATCAGCATCTTGCCTACCATGTCCTTATAGCGCTCATCCTTGGGATTGACTGCCACAGCAGTATCACCCAGCAATGTCTCAGGTCTTGTAGTAGCGAGCTCAACATAACCAGTGCCGTCCTCAAGAGGATATCTCAGGTGCCAGAAATGGCCTGCCTGATCCTCATATTCAACCTCTGCATTAGATATTGATGTAAGACAGTGAGGACACCAGTTGATGATCCTCTCGCCTCTGTAGATAAGCCCGTGATCATAGTACTTAACGAATACTTCCTTAACTGCGTCAGAGCAGCCCTCATCCATTGTAAAGCGCTCTCTGGACCAATCACATGACGAACCCAGCTTCTTCAGCTGCTCGACGATCCTGCCGCCGTACTGTTCCTTCCACGCCCAAGCTCTCTCAAGGAACTTCTCTCTTCCGATATCATCCTTGTAGATGCCTTCCTTGCGCATGGCTTCAACGATCTTAGCCTCCGTGGCAATGGAAGCGTGATCAGTTCCGGGCAGCCACAGCGTGCTGTATCCCTTCATTCTCTTATATCTTGTGAGGATATCCTGCAGAGTATTGTCGAGAGCGTGACCCATGTGGAGCTGTCCCGTGATATTCGGCGGAGGCATAACGATCGAGAACGGCTTCTTTGCCTTGTCCTCATCGGGCTTAAAGTAGCCCTTGCCCATCCACTCCTCATAAAGTCTCGGCTCGGCTTCGTTCGGATCGAAAGCCTTACTTATACTGTCAATTCGCGCCATAAGAATAATGCACCTTCCTTAATATACGTATAAACAATATATTATCACTCATAAAATGCGAAAATGCAATTGTTTGAGACCGCGGCTCCTGCCCTTTACTCAGAACTCCTCACGATCAGTGTAACAGCCGACAGATTTTTGCCTGACAGCCAGTTAATGTCTGATATTCTCTTGATCATGTAGTTCATCCATTCCTGGCAGCTCTCGGCAAAAAGACTGTCTGCAAGTATCTCTTCATCAGCCAGGAAAGAGAAGAACTCTTCGGTTCCGCAGACTATGCGGTCCTCATCCTCAAGACCCAGAATGCCGTTAGGAAGCACTTTGAGTTCCCCGTTCTTGACTATCTTCCCGTACACGCCGCCGCGGCGCATGCTGTCGATCCTGTCGTCGTTGATCTTGAACACCATGTATTCGGTATTATCCGGAGTGTGCCTGTCGATCTCTGATGCCAGATCAGGCACTTTGCCTGCGACAAGTTCCGAACTCATTATGTCCCTTACGATCTTGGCGGCAACGGGCGCCGTATCTCCGAGCTTCTCCGTTGCGGCGATGGCAATTGACAGTTCCGGACTTGCAACGGGTACGACGGCATCGTTATAGCATGCCTGTCCTCCCTTGTGCTTCAAGATATAGTACTCTACCATAACGCCTCCATTCAGAACAGATCGTATTCCATACGTATGACGATCGCCGTGTAGTTATCCTGTGACGGACGTCTGCTGCTCTTCACGCTGAGCTTCAGATGCTCTGCCGTGATCACAGAATGATTCGTCACATAATCCGCGATCTTCTCAAGGGACATTGCATCGGTCAGTCCGTCTGATGCAACGATAACATAGTCGCCGTCGAACAGAAGGAGAGGCGAACATGTCCTGTTCACGCGCGAATAGGAATTTCCCATGAAATCCACCAGAGATCTGGCGTCCTTATCGAGATACGCGCCCTTCGTCATCTCGCCGTTGGCGGCGAGCCTGTTTATCAGTATCGACAGATAATTCTGCTTGGGATTGAGCATCATCGCCTTGCCCTTACGAACCAGGATGATGTTGCTGTCACCACAGCTGTAAATGTGCATGAGATTATTGCGGATGTGCACCATGGCAAGCGTCGCCCCGCCCTCCAGCTTATACCTGTTATAGATATCACGGGATATTCCTCTTAATATCGCGGAGTTGGTCTCACTGTCTTCGAACCTGTACGGGAATCCCGACGATATCCTGTCAACAACTTTCTTCGATATCTCATCGCCGTACTTGAGGCCTCCGATACCATCGGACACAACAGCGATAACACCGTCCTCCTCACTGTTCGTCATGGGCGAGATATAACAGGAATCCTCCTGCCTTTTGCGCTGTCCGCGCTCGGAGAAATATGCGATGCGGCATCTGAGATTCCGGTCCTTTGTCCCGAGATCCTTTACCATCCGCCTGTATTTGTTCATGTAATTATCGAGAAAATAGAAGAATGCCACGATTCCCGCAAGAAAAAGCGGGATCAGAATGAACACCGCCAGTCCCAGGCCGAAATCATTGTCAAAAAGGCTACTCATTCAGTTCAGGTTCAGCCTCATCATCCGGGCTTTCTTCGTCATCCTCCTCTTTTGCAGTGGCCGGCATGTACTTATGTATCATGCCTCCGGTAAAGAATGCAACGAGGTACTGGATGAATGCGATCATCAGGAACCCGTACAGGAACAGGAACAGCCCCAGCGTCAGATAGGAGGTGTTGATTATCAGTGCAAACGGTATGACTATCAGGAATATCACCTGCACGCCTATCATTCCCACGCACGGTCCGAAGTTCAGAAGCAGGAACAGAAATGCATTGCGGTAGATCTTCCTAAGAGGCATATCTCTCGATACTATAAGCTGATATACGATGTTCTGAACGAGCATGAAAGCGAAGAAGAACATTATGAAGAACCCGGCGATGAACGAGCCCGCCTGCGTTCCGCTGTTAAGGTAGAATCCCACGGCGATAAGATCTGCAAAAACAATGACAGCCGAGATCAAAGACGCAATAAGAGACTGCTTCCAGTTCTCCTTGATCCCTTCTTTCAGGTCGGGGAAAAAGTAGATTCCCGACTGTCTCCTGCAGTTACGGTATATCTGCGAGAATCCGGCCTGGAAGGGTCCGATGCACACGAGAGTTGAGCTAAGCAGGAACACGACGCAGAATACTACCAGCAGGAAGTAAAGCTGCACGGCGGCATCAGAACCCGTTATCTCGTTGAGCAGCGTATCATTGCCCGTTATTCCGGCCTCTTCCATCAGCTTGATGAAATTATCGACCTGAAACATGCTGTTAAGTCTCGGAAGTATCATCAATGACATGAAGTAAGACAGTATCATGGCAGGGATATTGAATATAATGATGAGCACATTAACTGACATCAACTGGAGAATATGAGTCCAGAAGCTGTAGAAGAAATTATATATAGGTCCGTGTTCTGTCTCCACGTAATCTATCTTTTTAACTTTCATCTTAGATGCCATTACTTGATCCTCACACTTTCTATTATATGCGCAAAACCGTCGATCTTTGCAAGTGCTCTCTGTGCGAGCGCTTCATTTTTTTGCTTTTTCTTATCTTTGCCCTTGAATTTGACGGCAATGGGACTGACCAGCCCGAAATTAGCATTCATCGGCACGAAATTCTTAACGGAGCTGTCAGATATGTAATTGGCCATTGAACCGATCACAGTGTCACTGTCCGGCTCATACACATCCTCCACGCCCAGCTCCCTCATGGCAGCGTAGTATCCTGCCATCAAACCTGACGCTGTGGATTCGACATAGCCTTCCACTCCCGTCATCTGCCCTGCGAAGAACAAGCCCGGTCTTGAATTCATTTCGTAATGCGGATTAAGCAGCAGCGGAGAATTGATGTATGTATTGCGGTGCATTACACCATATCTGAGGAACTCGGCATTCTCAAGTCCGGGTATCATGCCGAACACCCTCTTCTGTTCACCGAACTTGAGCCTTGTCTGGAATCCGACGAGGTTGTACATGGAGCCTTCCCTGTCATCCTGCCTGAGCTGAAGGCAGGCATAAGGCTCCTCCCCTGTCCGCGGGTCAGTCAGACCGACGGGCTTGAGAGGGCCGAACCTCATGGTATCCTCGCCCCTTGATGCCATCGTCTCGATAGGCATGCAGCCTTCGAACACAACTTCCTTATCAAAATCCTTGACATCTGCACGTTCGGCATTAACGAGTGCATTATAGAACGCCAGGTATTCCTCTCTGTTCATCGGACAGTTGATGTAATCATCTCCGCCCTTGCCGTATCTTGACTGCCGGAATGCCTTCGTCATATCGATCGAATCAAGTGATACAATAGGCGCCGCCGCATCAAAGAAATGCAGATCACCATTACCCAGAATGCTCATGATACTCTCATACAGGGCACCGTCGGTAAGAGGTCCCGTGGCGATAACGACAGTATCGCCTTCAGGAACCGAAGTAACTTCCTCATTTATGATGTTGATGCGGGGATCAATGCTGACCGCTTCAGTAATATAAGCCGAGAACTCATTGCGGTCTACGGCCAGAGCACCGCCTGCCGGGACGGAAGTCTTGTCGGCGGCTTCCATGATGAGAGATCCGAGTCTCCTCAATTCCTCTTTGAGCAGTCCCACTGCATTTGTAACGGCGGCTGCACGCAGTGAATTACTGCACACGAGCTCCGCAAAGCCTGATGAATGATGAGCCGGAGACATTCTCCCCGGCTTCATCTCATAAAGATCCACATCAACGCCGAGAGATGCGATGAGATGTGCTGCTTCACATCCTGCAAGCCCGGCACCTACAACAGTTACTCTACTCATGACTTACTGCGCTTTGCATTTGTGGGGCAGTCTCTGTTCCCGCACTTCTGATATGTCTTGCCTCTGAACTTGCGGTATACCATAAAAGAACCGCATGTGGGACACTTCTTATCCTTGATCGGCGGATCCCAGGAAATGAACGGACACTCGGGATCGCTTCCCTGCTTGTCACAGGCATAGAATATCTTGTTCCTGTGTTTCTTTGATTTGAGTATATTGATGCCGGAACCGCAGTACGGACACGGCGTATCCTTCAGTTTGTTCTCGATATTCTTACTGAACTTGCAGTCAGGATAGTTGGAACATGCGATGAACCTTCCGTAACGGCTGTTCTTGAACACAAGATCGCTTCCGCAGTCAGGGCACTTCTCGCCCGTCTTCTCATCCTCGATCCTGATCTTCTCCGTATTATCGGCAACATTCCTGATCTGCTCGTGGAACGAGGGATAGAATCCGTCTATGACGCTTACCCAGGACACATCACCGTTCTCGATAGAGTCGAGCTTCTCCTCCATCTCTGCGGTAAATCCGACATCCATTACTTCCGCGAAATGCTCCTGCAGGAAATCGGTGACTACACGTCCGATGTCCGTGATCAGGATATTCTTACCTTCCTTCTCTACATAGTTACGCTTCTCGATCGTAGATATTGTAGGCGCATATGTGGAAGGTCTTCCGATGCCGTTCTTCTCCATCGTACTGATAAGAGTTGCCTCCGTATAATGAGGCTTGGGCTGCGTGAACTTCTGCTCGGCAGATGTCTTGTGATTGATCAGCACATCACCGGCAGTTAATGAAGGCAGTTCGGTCTGCTTCTTCTTAGTCTCGGTATCTGTCTCCTTGAGATCCGCGTATATCTTGAGGAACCCGTCGAAAGTAATGACTTCCCCCGTCACCTTAAACACATTACAGCCGCATGATATGTCCGCATTCAGCGTATCCAGCTTGGCAGAAGCCATCTGCGTTGCAAAGAATCTCTCCCAGATGAGCTTATAAAGCTTATACTGATCTGCCGTAAGCGATGACCTGACGACATCAGGCTCACACTCAAAGTGTGTCGGCCTTATTGCCTCGTGCGCATCCTGAGCCGAATTCTTATTCTTGAATTCTCTCTTATAAGGGCACAGATATTCCTTGCCATACTTGTCCACGATGATCTTGCGGGCGGCTGCAACAGCCTCCTCCGATATTCTGACGGAGTCGGTTCTCATGTATGAGATAAGAGACGTCGATCCCATATCGGCGACTTCTACACCCTGATACAGCATCTGCGCGATACTCATCGTCCTGGCGGGAGCAAATCCCAGTCTTCTCGACGCTTCCTGCTGGAGCGTTGACGTCGTGAAAGGCGCCGCGCTCTTGCGCTCCTTTGCACCTGTTACAACATTATCAACTGTAAAGTTCTTACCATCCACCTCAGCAAGGACCGCATCTGCTTCAGCCTTATTGTTCAGAGCAGTCTTCTCCACTCCGCCTTCTGTCTTCCTTCCGTAGAAATCTATGGTGAACCTGTCTTTCTTGAGCTTCGTTCCTTCCTTGGACACCTCGGACTCGATCTCCCAGTACTCCTTCGGCTCGAAAGCGTTGATCTCGTCATCCCTCTCCATTACCAGCTTTGTTGCAACGGACTGAACTCTGCCCGCAGACAGATCCTTCTGGATCTTCTTCCACAGAAGCGGACTAAGCTCATAACCGTACAATCTGTCAAGAACACGCCTTGCCTGCTGTGCATCAACGATATCGATATCGATCTGTCTGGGATTGGCGACGGCCTCCAGAACAGCTTTCTTTGTGATCTCATTAAAGGTGATCCTGCATTTTGTCGCCGGATCTATCTTAAGAACGTTCGCAATGTGCCACGCTATAGCTTCTCCCTCACGGTCAGGGTCGGTCGCGATCAGGACATTCTCGCACTTCTGTGCAAGGGACTTGATCTCTTTGATGACTGCTGCCTTATCCGGGGAATCAATGTACATCGGCTTGTAGTTATTCGCCGTGTTGACGCCCATTACCTTCTGCGGAAGATCCCTTATATGGCCCTTGGAGGCCTCTATCACATACTCTTTACCAAGATACCTGCCGATGGTCTTAGCCTTGGCAGGAGACTCAACTATTACTAATGTCTTACCCATATTTTCCTGTCTTTCGTAAAATTTGTCACTAAATATATATAATTCATTAATGCGATATTGTCAAAGCGTATTTTCCCTTCTCCTGACATATAAGGCCGTCAAGCTCCATATCGGACAATATCTGAGCCATCCTGTAGAAAGGGAGCCCTATCTTCTCACAGAGATCATCACATGTTCTGCTCCTTACCGACAGTTCATCCCTTATTACTGTCCTTATCTCTTCATCGGAGATCTCCTCGGGAGAGGACTGTATCTTCCTGCGTATTGCAGCGAGGATGACCTCCTTCCTGTCGCCGTATGACGGGACATTTCTGTCCATTTTGCGGTACAGGAGCATCGATGCTGTCGCATCAATAACATCATCTACTGACAGTAATATCGAAGCTCCGTCATTTATCAGTCTCAGTCCGCCCATGCAGTTATCCGCATAGATGCTGTTCGGCAGGACAAAGACCTCCCTGCCCTGACTGACGGCATAGGATGCCGTATGAAGCGTCCCGGAATACTCTCCCGCCTCCATGATGAGACAACAGTCAGACAGCGCAGAGATAAGCCTGTTGCGCGAGGGGAAATACTGTTTCCTTATGCCGCTTGAAGGAGGCATCTCTGATATCACTGCACCTCCCCCGCTGATGATACGCTCGTATACATCGGCATTCTCGCGCGGATAGATCTCATCACAGCCGCCGGGCATCACTGCCAGCGTCGTCCCGCCTGCATTCATGCACTCTTCATGAGCGATCCTGTCTATCCCCACAGCCATTCCGGATACGATCACAGCACCGCCCGCGGCAATAGGCTTTACGAAGTCTCTTGTCGCGATCTTGGAATACTTGCTCGGCATTCGTGAACCGACCACCGATACCGAGCCGCAGTCATCTATCTTCTTCAGAACATTCTCATTTCCCCTGAGATAGAATACCCTGGGCATTCCTGTCAGACCTTCCCAGATCTTCGGATAATAATCACTGTCATCCGATATTACCTTTATCCTGTCACGCCTGAGTATACTCTCGTATCTGTCGTAGATATTCATCAACCTGTCCAGTTCGGAATAAGCATCCCTGATCTTAATATAGGAGCGTTCCGACAACTTCCCGGGTTCTATTCCCTGCTTTACTGCCTCGAAAATATCTTTATAACTCTCGATTATCTCATTATCGATCAGTTCCTTAATGCATCTGCCGTCGATTATCGTGTTATTTATAATTACCGAATACATAAGGCTCCTGCTGTAATCTTCAGTTCTCATGATCTCTCACCTTATACATCAGAGCCTGTCTGACATGAACAGTCTCAACAGTCTCCGACCCTTCCATATCTGCTATAGTCCTTGCAACACGCATCAGCTTCTTGAATCCCCTTGCCGACAGTTCCGTCTTCACCGCCGCATCAGCGGCAAAATCCGCGACCTCGTCACTGAACCTGAACAATTCCCTGTCAGTCCTCTCACACGTACCGTTGAAAGTCTTATTGACTCCTTCTGTCCAGCAATACCTGTCACTCTGCATCTTCCAGGCACGCCTGATCCTCTCTGCTGCTTCCTTCTGCTCCCTGTCATCTCCGGTGCGGCTCCGTCCCGATATCTCCCTGAGCTCGGGAGTGCTGACCTGACGCATCTCCGTGAACAGATCGATCCTGTCAAGGAACCCGCCCGACAGCCTGTTAAGATACCGCCTGCGCAGCGAAGGCGTGCATCTGCATTTACTGCCTTTCTCATAGTAAAGACCGCACCTGCAGGGATTGCCTGCCGCTACAAAAAGAAATGATGCCGGCACCTCTCTTACCTTGCCGTCCTTCCGGATCCTGACCACATGCTCCTCCAGCGGAACCTTGAGTTCTTCTATCACTTTCGGATCGAAATCAGTTATCTCATCGGCAAAGAGTATCCCGTTGTTTGCAAGCGCCAGCTCGCCGGGGACCGATCCCCCGGATCTTCCGTTAAGCTTGGTCGGGGTACAGTTGCTGTATATCCTGCGGAAAGGACGTTCGCCGGGTTTATATCCGTCAAGGTCTGTCTGAACCGATTCCATGAGCGACATGCATTGCCTTGCCTCAATATCGTCAAGGGGCGGCATCAGTCCTTCTATGATCTCTGCCGCCAGTGTCTTGCCTGACCCGGGGCTTCCGAGCATGAGGAGACTGTGCATTCCCGCACATGCGATAACGAGTGCCTCCTTCGCCTTCTGCTGTCCCTTGAGTTCGCTGAGAGTGTGTATCGGCCTTTTGCTCCTGTTCTCCGGCTTCCTGAATTCAAACACTTCAGAAGAATACGAGAAATTGTTGAGGATATCACACACCTCATAAAGTGACCTTACCGTCATGCAGCTTATCCCCGAACATGCAGCCGAGTCCGTCTCTTCCTCCGGAACAAAAGTTATGTCAGCAGGATCTTTTGCCGCCTCGGTAAGTCTCAAAGAAGCCTGCGGCGTCCCCCTGACATCGCCCGACAGTGACAGCTCGCCCTGGGCATAAACCCGGATGCAGTCCGAATACGGCACGACTTCCGCCAGGAAGAGTATCCCCAATGCTATCGGAAGATCAAATCCCGATCCTGATTTATGCATGTACGCCGGGGAAATACTTACCGTGATATGCCCTTTAGGTATCATGCACCCGAGCGATCTGATAGCCGAGATTATCCGCCCCTTGGACTCTCTTATCGACGAGTCACAAAGCCCCGTGATGTCAAACGTCGGGATACCCGGCGACAGTGATATCTCTATCACCGATCTTGTTGCTGTAACGCCGTCCGCAAAACATGATTCAAGCCTTACAACCTTATGTCTGATTGCCATAAAGTTCACCTCCTTATTTTATGGTTGGAGGCATCATACACCCGGAACACTTCAAAAAAGCTCCGAATTGATACGAAAATATAACAATTTGTCGATTTTGTGCTACAATTACTCGGCATAAGAATATATATCAAGGAGATGAACTAATGAAACTGGGCATCGTAGGCCTCCCCAACGTAGGCAAGAGCACATTATTCAACGCAATAACAAAGGCAGGTGCGGAATCCGCTAACTATCCTTTCTGTACAATAGAACCGAATGTGGGAGTCGTGGCAGTTCCCGACAGCCGTCTTGATGAGCTGGCCAAGATGTACAACCCCGAGAAATACACCCCTGCAGTAGTCGAATTCGTCGATATCGCAGGTCTGGTCAAGGGTGCCAGCAAGGGCGAGGGACTCGGCAACAAGTTCCTGTCCAACATCCGTGAGTGTGACGCCATCGTTCACGTCGTAAGATGCTTCGACGATCCTGACGTAGTTCATGTCGACGGCAGTGCAGATCCCGAACGTGACATCGGAGTCATCGATATAGAGCTGATCCTCTCAGATCTCGAGATCGTCGAGAAGAGACTCGAGAGAATTAAGAAGATGATGAAGGGCGG
>CADBNJ010000318.1 GCA_902795955.1 Oscillospiraceae bacterium | reverse complement strand
TATGCTAAGGGGACCGGCGGCATTGTATCCAAGGAGCATTTCTATATCGATGAGACAGGGAAAGTGGTTTACGGCACCTGCGGCACAAGCGGCATGTATATCTATATGCCGAATGTTCACTCATCCTCGGATCCGTCGGACTATACGGATGCTTTGGAGAAATACTGCAGCACACTTCCGGATGGGGATAAGCGAAAGATCCTCTTCGAACAGCATGTGGACACGGTATTGAAATATGCGCTGGTCAATCACACGGGAACGGCGGTCGGCAGTCTGATCGTGAACGGCACACCTAAATCACAGATCGATTATGACAGGATAAGGGAGATGTGGCGGTACGACATTGACGGAGGCATGGACGGGGAGGATTGTCCGTGGAACACCATCATTGTGCACATTGCTGACCGCATGGGCGGAGAATCAGTTATGAAAGCCTGGCTCGAGCCGGTGATCAGAAAGCAGGCTGAGGATGCCGTCGGTAAAGAAGGTATCACTGTCTATACCGTGAAGGAACCGGAAGGGACACGGCCAAGAGTCTGCTTTGAGGGCGTAAAGAAGCAGACCTTTGAGAGTGTGGATATTGATGTATATGCATCAACGACGGTAGCAGAGGAGTATATCAAAGAGCAGAATTGGGAGGATTATTTCGATTCCGCTCACCCGTTCGGATTCCATATCGGCACGGTGAACGGAGTGTTGGATTACGGATTTGAGGACTGGGATGATTACAACAGGTGGATGCAGAATGAATCCGCGGCATGGGATGTGCCGGTTCCCGATAAGAAATGGCATGCCGTAAAGGATGCGGATGGTGTGTACCACTTGGCGGATGCTTCGCAGGAGGAGGATGGTGTCACCACTACGGTCTGTGCCACCGGTGTGATAAAGGACGGTGATACCGCCAAGGGAGATCCACAGGAGATGACGCTGTCCTTTAAGAAGGGAATGCTCTTCTCGGTGAATGTGCATTCTCCTGAAGGCGGATACTATACCATAACACCGGCCTCCATGAAGGGGACCATCGAGATCACACTGTGCAAACTTACGGAATTGAACGGAGCAGAAGAGGTGTATATACCGGTCAGCCGTCCTTTCGAGCTGAATGCGGAGAATGCTCCGAAGATCAGGCTGGACTATATTGATATCGATGACATTCCGGATATTAAGGAGCTGAATGACAGCGGAGAGAAGGCTGTCTACAATGTGGTTGTCAGGGATATATACGGCACGGTTTATAATATTCAGGATAAGGTGAATGATCCTTCCGGTGTCCTGTACAGTATCCGTCTTGCGGAGGCAGAGGATGCAGTATATAACGGAAAGGAACAGATGCCTGTGATCACTGTCGACGGATCAGTCTTCGGTACGGAAGAGAAGAAGGTGCTGACTGAAGGAGTGGATTATAAGATCTATGTGGAAGAACCGCCCGTATCCGAGGGTGCCCACAAGTTCCTGATCGTCGGTATGGGAGACTATACCGGCTCGGCTGAGAAGTCGTTCAGTATTCTTCCGGAGCCTGCTGTCTGAGCCGATGTCCGTTGGAGGATGATATGGTATAATGAACGGACAGAAGGAACATAAGCTGTGTTGATTGGAGGACTGACAGGCTTTGATCTGCGTAAAGAACTTAACAAAAAGGTACGGTGATCATGAGGTTGTGAAGAACATCTCATTCACTGCTAAGGACGGTGCCATAACCGGTTTTATCGGACATAACGGTGCCGGCAAATCAACCACGATCAAGGCAATAACCGGTGTGATCCGCCCCAGTGAGGGAACGATCACCATCAACGGGACAGATATCGTCAAAGACGGGAAGAAGGCTAAGTCGCAGTTCGGATATGTATCCGACAGTCCGGATCATTTTCTGAGATTGACCGGACTCGAATACATCAACTTCATGGCGGATATCTATGATACCCCCGCCGGTGAGAGAACTGAGTTTATCGAGACTTATGCAAAAAGATTCGGAATCTATGACGCTCTGAATAATCAGATACTGTCTTATTCTCACGGCATGCGCCAGAAGGTCATGATCCTCGGAGCGCTGGTTCACGATCCCTCGGTCTGGATCCTGGACGAACCCCTTACAGGTCTTGATCCGCAGTCGGCATTCGAACTCAAAAACATGATGCGTGAGCATGCCGGGAAGGGCAAGACCGTTTTTTTCTCCACACACGTGCTGGAAGTTGCGGAGAAGCTTTGCGATGAGATCTGCATTATCAAGGAGGGCGAACTGTTATTCTCCGGAACAATGGATGAGCTCAGAGCTACACACAAAGCATCGGCTTCACTTGAGAATATTTTCCTCGAGCTGACTGATACAAACAAATAAAGGAGGAGTTATCAGAGATTATGGATGGAGTTATTAATGATTATGGACAGTTTTTCTTTATTGCAATCGGTATTGCATGCGTGGTGAGGGGTATCATGACCATTACCACCGGAAAGATACCGGGCAGCGAACTGGCGAGATTAAACGGCTATTCGGAGAACGGGCTGAGGAAGTATAAGGTTCTCTCATCGGTTATCAATATCGTTGGCGGATTGCTCTGCGTAGGTATCTCCCTGGTAAAGCTGTTCGGAATCGTCGAATCGGCTACATACAAGATCGTCGTGGGCATTGTCCTCGTTATCATGATCGTCGTTTACATAGTATTGCGCAACGCGTGTAAGAAGACCGAATAATAATGAACGGTTCGTTGAGAGCACGCTTTTCCAAGATCAGCAGACTGATCGCGGTATTGAAGAAATGCAACGGGAAAGCAGTTGTCGGCGGAAATGAAGCGTTGATCTCTCCGAAGGCAGCAAGGATCCTGATCTCGTGCTGCCTTTTTTTGCTGGTCGCCGCACTGTCTGCCGGAATGTATTTTATCGAGCCTGTTCTCGGCAGGTTTATCGATGCCCGGAACCTGTCACAGACACTGATGCTCATTATCTTTGTCATGAGCTTTGTTCTTGCCGTAAAGGATGTCGTATCGGTTCTCTATATGGCGGATGATCTGGAACTCCTTCTGCCGATGCCGTTATCGGCGACTCAGATCGTTGCTGCAAAGCTTGCCGTGGCATCTTCGCTGCCTGTGACGATCAGTGTAATCTGTTTGAATTCGGTCTGTCTGGGCTTCGGAATACGGGAAGGGGCGGGTGCATTATATGTTATCGGCATCCTGATCTCCTCGGTATTGATGCCGGTTACGGGAGCAGCTTTGGCGACTTTCCTGGTCGTGATATTTTTCCGTCTGTTCGGTTTTATCCGTAACCGTGATCTTACCGTGGCGCTCGGAGGACTTGCCACCTTCGGGATTACGATCACCTATGTTGTTCTCAGCAATTCTTCGGGACAGGACAGTACTGCCGAGATGGCGGCAACCTTACGGTTCTTTTCTTCCGTATCTTCGGTATTTCCTAATATCTCTTTCATGATCCGGTTCATGTTTGAGGGATTTGCTGCAGGCATACTGATAAGCTTGGCGTGCTCCGCGGCTGTGATAATGCTTGCATTATTTGCCGTAAAAGAGTTCTACTTAAGTGCGGCTCTTTCCATGCAGAACACTGCATCCGGCAGAAAGGCCGTTACAACGGAATTGCTGCAAAGTATAAAGAAGAACGGCGCAGTCAAGGCATTGACCATTTATGAGGCCAGGAGCGCAAGGCGCAATCCGGCTTTCCTTATCTACGGGTTTGTCATGAGCTTTATATGGCCGGTACTCTTTGCACTTCCTTTTGTTCTGGGGAACAGTTCAACCGGCAGGATCAATATCCCGCTTGGCTTTGCCCCCGCTCTCATTTCCGTTCTTGCATTTGCTCTGACGGCATCGTGCTTTGCCTGCGGATACAACATCCTGTCAGGAACGGCTTTCTCGCGTGAGGGAAGTACATTTGCCGCGATCCGTGCCCTGCCGGTGGATGCTAAGGATTACTACAAGAGCAAACGCAATTTTGCTCTGTTGATCTGTTCCCTCGGCAGCGCGTTTTATGTTGTTTTGGCGGGAATCGTTTGCATCATAGCAGGTTTTATTCCCGTAAGCTGTATTTGGACAATACCTGCAGGAGCGTTCCTCTCCGTAATGATCGATCTGTTTATAATTAATCTGATACTTCTGAGGCACTCTCGTAAACCGAGGCTGAACTGGGATAGCGAGACAGAGTTCTCAAGGAAGCTCGGACTGATCAATTTTGTCGTGATCGTGGCAGGCGTGGCTTTTATGGTCGTGTGTCTCGGCGTTGTTTTTTTTGCATCGCTGATCGATGAGGCAGGTATCACGGGTGCGGTTCTGACCGTTTCTGCTGTGGTGTTTTTTACCGTTACCGGCGCATCGCTCCTGTTTAACAATTATGCCGTAAAGGCGGGTGCAAAGAATCTTACGGAAGTTGAGGTATAACCGTATGGAATTCAGAAGATTAACAGGTTCTGATCTGACATCACTTCTTGAGCTGTACCGCCAGCTTGACGGGGACGATGTTCAGTTAACTCCCGGGCAAAGCGCAATGGTCTGGGAAGAGATCGAGAATAATGACAATATTCAATACTTCGGTGCCGTTGACAACGGCAAGGTCGTATCTACATGCTATGCCGTGTATATACCCAATCTGACACGCGGCGGACGCGGGATATGCTTCGTCGAGAATGTCGTCACGGACAGGGAATACCGCAACTTGGGACTGGCCGGCAAGGTCATTGACATGGCTGTCGCGTTTGCCAAAGAACATCATTGCTACAAAGTAATATTGCAGAGCGGGGCGGCCCGCAGCGAAGCACACCGGTTCTATGAGCATAAAGGCTTTAACGGAACATCCAAAAAAGCATTTGACATGAGGCTGGATTGAGATAATAAAACAGGGCGTTTGTGCTGTATAATAATAAGATAGGAAACATCGATTTGCAGGCGTATTGGCCTGCATGTCGTTTATGGGAGGATTAACATGAGAAACAAAAGATTACTCGCGGTGATGCTGGCTTTCACGATGGTCATGGGAAGTCTTCCTGCCCCGGTCTTTGCAGATGAGACGGAGGCGGACCCCACAGCTCCTCAGGCTGTTGAAGAGGTAGTTACGGAAGAAGCTGTTGAGGCTGATGAGCCTGACGGTAACGAAGCGGAATCAGCAGACGCACAGGATGACGAAGAAGAAGTCACTACTGAGGCATCCGTACCGGCCTATAACGAACCCAATGCCGTTCACTTGGCGGTCAACTGGGCAGAGATCCAGGAACTTATCGATACGGTTGAATCTCCGGTAGTCATTCAGCTGGCCTATGGTCAGGATACGATGAAGCCCGGAGCGGGTTCAGATACGTTAACGAACAGAGGCAAGGATGTTACTATCGATTTCACCGGGCACATACTTGACCTTGAAGGTGTGAATATAGGAGCATTCTATAATCAAAGTGGCAAGCTTACATTAAAGAACGGAACGATCAAAAATGCCGTCTCGAATTATGGCGGAGCTGTCAATAATCACGGCGAGCTGATCCTCGAGAACATGACGAT